>CAILAO010000001.1 GCA_903832105.1 uncultured Pseudomonadota bacterium
GGCTTTACAAGCAAGCCGTCAAATCGGAGCGCAACATTCAACCGTTGTCGGATGATTACATCAAATTCATCCGCTTTGCGCATTGGAAAATAGAGCAAACCGGGCGGGGCATCGTTGCCATGATTACGAATAATTCTTTTCTGGATGGACTGATTCATCGCGGAATGAGGGAAGAGTTGCTTAAAAGCTTCGATAAAATCTATATTTTGAACCTGCATGGAAACAGCCGAATCAGGGAAACCAGCATAGATGGAAGTAAAGATGAAAATGTCTTCGATATTATGCAGGGGGTATCTATTAATATTTTCTTAAAAAATAAAGAGAAGGAGGGAAATTGCAAGGTTTTTTACTATGATTTATATGGTAAAAATGAATATAAGTATGAATTTTTAAATTCGAATACCATAGATTCTGTAAATTGGAAAATTTTGGAAATTAAAAAATTCGATGATAACTTTAAGAAAACGATGTGGGGGAAAAATAGGTTTCAATGTGGACTCAATTTTTTTCGGCTCCCGAAAGATATTGATATAATGAAAGATTATGGCGATTTTTGGGGGTTGAAAGAAATATTTGTTAAGACCAGTTCCGGTATAACAAGTGGAAAGGATGAAGAATTAATCAACTTTGAGCAAACCTTTCCTCATAAGCTTGATATTAAACAGCTTGAAGTTGAAAAAATACAATCCATCAATTATCGGCCATTTGATTGTAGATATATCTATTATGACGTTGAAATACTGCAAAGAGCAAGATATGAGATAATGCAACATTATTTAGGTGTCAAAAATATAGGCTTATGTTATGTTAGAAATAATTCTGGCATGGAGGAATATAATCACATTTTTGTAACCGATAAAATCGTTGATAAACATTTTGCAGGTGGTCAAAATTATACTTCTCCGCTTTTTCTTCAAGAAAAGACATTAGTTTCACACAAAGAACAAGTCTTTTCTAAGATATTAGCTAAAAGAGTTAACTTCACAAAAGAGTTTGAAACTGTTATCAGAACAAAATATAATTTCTATTCTCCGACTCCAGCGCAAATCCTCCACTATTGTTATGCGATTGCTTATTCCCCGTGCTATCGCAAAAAATATTTCGAATTGTTGAAAATTGACTTCCCGCGTATTCCGTTCACGTCAAATCTTGACCTGTTCCGCCGCCTGGCCGCGTTCGGCGCGGATCTCATCGCGCTCCATCTCTTGCAAGACGACTATCCGCAAGCCTCGTGGACGCAGGTCGGGCAGCCGTCGCCGTTGCAATCGCCGTTGACAAAATTTGTGGAAGGCGTCAACGGCAAGACGATGGGAAAGTTCACGAAAAACAATTGCTACCAGGATGGCAAAGTCTTTTTGGATACGTCCCCAAAAACCCAAAGCTCCTATTTCGACAATGTGCCGGAAGAGGTCTGGCACTTTCAGATCGGCGGCTATCAGGTCTGTTACAAATGGCTGTATGACCGCCGCGCCGTCGGCAAAGCGCCGGGCCGCACGTTGACCGACAACGACATCGCCCATTATCAACGCATGGTGGCCGCCCTGCGCGCAACCATCCGCCTGATGCGCGCGATTGACGAGACCATTGCCGCGCATGGCGGCTTTCCGTTAAGATAAGAACCGGCCCGCGAAACGGCCCGCGAAACGGCCCGCGAAACACGCCAAACAC
>CAILAO010000002.1 GCA_903832105.1 uncultured Pseudomonadota bacterium
TCCAAGTGGCCCCCGCAGGCTTCAGGATGTTGAAAATCGATCATTTGGCCATTCGGGCACTTCACCTCGAGATCCAAATCTACTTCAGAATTCCAAGTCAGCGATATTGTAAGGTCGCCTTTTACCGCACCGGCTTCACTCCTCCGCTGCTCCAGCTCCTTATGCAAAGCACGCAACTCTGCACATGATTTAGTTGTGAGAATGTCTCCCTCAAGGGCGGAGATCTCATTGCTTAGGCTCTCGGCCACAAGATCTTCAGCATCCAGTCGGTGAAAAACCGGACAAAAGTAACCAGGCGTGATGCTCCATGAACTGCACCTGAGTAATAGATACAAGATGACGGCGAGAATCACGGCGAAGAGGCCCCACAAAAGCCACCACCAACGGAAAGGATGCGTCATGACGATACGATGCGCTTTTGCCACAACTGGCGCCACCACGGAGAGTGGCGGCGGCATCGCCGGAGGAATCTCTGCAACTGGAACGGCTTCAGGTTCTTCATTGACAGTTTCTTCAGGAGCCGGCGACTTTGACTCGTCCGGGCTCGGCTCCGGGCCAACTTCAACCGCCGGATCAGCGGGCTTCCGAGCCGGCATATCTCGGACAAATTCTTTAAGTGGCTGCCTTCGAGTTGTCGCCTCCTCAAGCTCCATACTCCAACTTATTAGGATTGGGCGACGGTTTATTGAGTATAGAATATCCTCAACCGCCCCTGGAACTTGCTGGGCAAGCTCCATCATCTCGGCCAAGAGTCTAGCGCCGGCGTCACCCGAGGAACGAAGAAGTTGTATCTCCTTGTCCAACCGGGACAACTGTTCAGATAATGCGGAACGCAGAGCCTTCTGTTCATCACTATCTAGATCACGAAAGCGCCGAAGGTCACCTTCAGGGGCAAACCATGCGATATTGGTAGACGTCTGAACAACAGGTTCAGCAAAAAGATCAGCCAAATCAGCTGCCGATTTACGTCGTAAGTGGTTATCGATCTGCTCCCAACATTCAAAAATGCGACGCCCGCCGGTACCTGTCGGTCGCAATCCTACTAGCGATGTCTCGGCGATCAGCTGCCGCTCCATCCTAAGGACTCCCTTCTTGCGCATTTGGTTTTACAATCGTATTTTTGGGGTGTGCTTCCGGAACACAGGGGTCTCTCACTGTTGTTGCAGCGATATTATTCGATGAAAGGAACTGTGATATATCTTCAGCGCTAAGAGCAAAATTCCATCGGCCTTCTTGCGCAGCGAGAATATAAGTGTTTATCCCCAACACACGACCACATCTGTCAACAAGAGGTCCACCGCTATTTCCTTTCGTCACTTGAGCCTGATGCAATAGAGTTGTCATACCGTCTGTTTTTTGGACATTCCCGATGACACCCGTCGTCACGGTTATCTCCGGTAATTCGTTTGCCTCACCAAGTAACAATTTCTGAAATCGTTCATCACTCTCAACCACCATGCTCGGAAAACCTGCGGCAATAATATTCGTCAATATTTCAGCTTGAGGTCCAATGGCTAAAGGGGAAATTTGTCCTGCGTCCGAGACTTGCAATATTGCGAAATCGGCAGAGCCTATTTCGCCTTTGGGGCTTTCAGCAATAACCCGAGCCTCTTTAACGCCTAGTTTTCTGTTTGCAATACGAACACGGCGTGAAGGACCCATGTCAACCACATGGCGATTTGTAACGATTGTATTCGGAGCAACAAAAAATCCAGTACCCAAGCTAGATTTTGTACTATGCTCTCCGGCATCGGTAAGAATGAGAACAATTGCCTGTCTAAGGAGTTCGACGACACTTCCCTCAAAAGCACGCCCCGATGGAAGCGATCCGGGTAAAACATGACGATCTTCCAGGAGAGCGGGAACAGCTCGCCGCTCTTCTTCGGTCATCTCGCGGGATTGAAGAGTGTATCGTCCGTTTTCCTTACAGACGCCCGCCTCCATCATTCCGCGTAAGGTGGCAACGCGTTGCTCAAGTTGTGCATTCGCCCTATGTTTTGCCTCCAGCATCATGGCTGAGCCACTCGATCGAGCCGGACGCAGAATATTTGATGACAAAATAAACAGCAGCACCATCACGCTAACCGCACAAACAATAGCAGGCAATTTCCAACCATCACTTCTCAAATTGGTAATCCACCTTATCCCTGTTCGACCTCAATGGCTTCTCCTGCTCTTTTCATGAAAGCTGCTGCCCTATTGCAAAACGAACCATGGGAAAATCGGGGAAACATAATCGGCGATTTTAAACTTTTTAAGACGAAGATTGCGCCAAATATCAAATACTTTACCAGTTTTGCTTATCACCTGCAAGTATATTGACCGGTGCTCCTCGTTATGACCTTTTCAGCTTCTGCCAACGAAAATTCGCAATGGTCAACCAGCCTTTTCCGGAGAATACTAAGGTTTTTCAGGACCAATTGCGAAAATAGTGGGGGCGGCGGTGGCGATTCATTCCAGGCATGCGCAGAAAGTAGTGTCTCCCTTGGAGCGGATGTTACTTTTTTACGCCGGAAGATGGACGACCGCGGCATAAAGCGCACTTCAAACATTTCAAGTTGAGGCCAAAACAAACAGGATCACAGAGAATAAATCTGTTTCCTGCGGAATCCGTCCCAACCGTAAAACACAAAACATCCCTCCCCACTCCCTGTGTCTCAATGTTATCGTGTTTGTTATGGCCCAACAAAGCACATTATTGGCAAGGTAGGGGGTTAAGAAAAATTTGGCAAAAATCGCTTTTTTACTGATTCTGCGCTGTTTAGATATGATACGTTCAAATAATGGTTACTGGATCGTAAAGTCTAAATATATTGCACAATAAAGTGAAGAGGGGGAACAATGACCATAAGAACCTATCCAGCGTTAAGAGCTGTCTCCTTACTGATAAAAATATCAGCGGTCTTAGGTGGTATTATTTTAAACGCTTCAGGAATAACGGGCTCGTAAGGAGCCACTACTGTAACTTCTTCGTTATATTTTATTACCTGTGAAAAGGCTATATCCGGCA
>CAILAO010000003.1 GCA_903832105.1 uncultured Pseudomonadota bacterium
ACCTTGGACAATATCCGGAAGCTCTCCAGTACTATAAACTTTCCGTCAGTTCCTCACTCGAAGGGAAGAAGAGATTTCAAGCATTATTTTGGACAGCATACCTCTCAGCCGATTTGCTTGCAAAAAAGAGGGTGACGAGCGGCAACCAGGCACAAATCGCTCTTCTTCAAAAGGACAAGAAACGCGCTGATGGCGAAATGGAGGACTCCTGGAAGGGTCTCAACGATACAGAAAGACGAGACATTTCAATCGTCATGAAAGAACCGTTTGAACAGGAAATCTCGGGTAAAACCCGACTGGCAACACCTGCAAAGATCCTTATAGCAAACTGGACGAACGCGCTCGAGACACCAATAGCATCTGCGGGAAACGTCAATGTCGCAGCGGATGACCAAAAAGATGGTTGGAAACGCTACTACAGCCCGACTGCGAACACCGTTATCATATTGTCCAATCTAGCGAGGCGTTTTTCCGAATTAAGTATGGATCGCGAGAGAAAGCAAGCGTTGTCGCTTTTAGCTGTCTTAAAACCAAAGGATTTTTCGAAGGATAGAGACTCCGGCAAGGAAGCAGCGGATATTTGGAAGAAGGAACTTACGAATCTTGCCGAGGAGCATCGAAAAGCAAATGAATGGCTCCAAGCTGGCCGAATCTATACTTTGACTGCTGATGAAAGCACTGTCCCAGAAAACAGGGCTGAATCCTTGTACAAGGGGGGGCTCCTACTATATCGAGCAGGCCAGAGACAAGAGGCTATTGAGGCGTTCCGCAAAGCAAGTGAAGACGGAAACAATTTGTTTTACTCAAATCTTGCAAAAGAACGTCTCAGCCAACTTCAACAATAAGGGCTATGTAAGACGTCGCATCTTTTAGGAGAAAAATATGGAACAAGCAAAGCAGAGTGATTGGATCGTTTCAACACCAACAACAACTCCAACGGAAAGCGATTACCTAAGTTTCATCCAAGGGCAAAAGGAGCTATGGAAACAGGCGGACGACCCGAGAGATTTTGCAAAACT
This sequence comes from uncultured Pseudomonadota bacterium, assembly GCA_903832105.1. GTDB lineage: Bacteria > Bdellovibrionota_B > Oligoflexia > Oligoflexales > CAILAO01 > CAILAO01. The sequence goes on from CAILAO010000003.1 coordinate 1,020, forward strand.
TTTCCTTGCTGCAGACGAAAAAATGATCAGAATTCGGGATATCGTTGAACAAATAGCCAATGCAAATGTTCCGGTTTTAATAACGGGAGAGTCCGGGACGGGGAAAGAGGTCGTCGCTAGGGCGATCCACAAAGCTTCAGATCGCGCTAAGAAGCCCTTCATTGCCGTTAACTGCGCGGCGCTACCTGCGTCACTCTTGGAAACCGAGCTTTTCGGACACGAAAAAGGCTCATTCACAGACGCGCATCAAAGACATATCGGCAAATTTGAGCAGGCCAATGGTGGAACTCTTCTTCTCGATGAAGTCACTGAAATCGACCCTGCGTTGCAAGCCAAACTATTAAGAGCCCTGCAAGAAAAAGAAATTGAGCGCGTAGGCGGCTCTGGTCCAATTCCGATCGATTGCAGAATTATCGCGACAACAAATCGTGATATCGCTGCGCATATTAGCAAAGGGACCTTCAGACAAGATCTTTATTACAGGCTTTACGTCATCCACATGGAAATTCCCGCCTTAAGAGACAGAGCAAAAGATATTGATCTTCTCTCGCAGCATTTTCTGACACTATTTTCTGAGGAGTTCAACAAGCAGGGTATCGAGTTTACTGCAGAAGCAAAAGCCAAGCTTCAGAAATACTCCTGGCCGGGCAATGTCCGGGAACTACAAAACGTCGTTCAACGAACGGTTTTGATGACTTCAAAGCAAGCTGTTACGGCCGATGATATCCCAATTGACACCTCGTTTATCAGTACAAATCTTGATTGGGTTAGATCTCTGCCTATTGGATTGACTCTGCAGGAAGTAGAGACACAATTCATTCTAGCAACCCTTGGCCATCACGGAGGGAATCGAACTCATGCTGCGAAAACCCTTGGAATAAGCCTCAGGACCCTTCGCAACAAGATTAACGAATTCACCGCGGCGGGCATTCAAGTTATGGCGCCGATGGGAAAGGGAGTTCATGAGTAACATTATTGGCGGCATCTTCAACTTTTCTGATAGGCTTCAGATGGAGTCTTTAAACCAGAGGCAGACGCGGCACAGTGTCATCGCGTCAAACCTCGCGAACGCTGAAACTCCAGGGTTTCGCGCAATCGGATATGACTTTGAAGAACAGTTACAATCCGTCGCGCAGATCAATGAGCCTTTGCCGCTAAAAGTGACTGATCCAAAGCACCTCAGGAACGCTTTCGCTGAAGCTGACGGCACCATTAAACCTGATGTCTTTGTCAGGCCTACGGAGAGTGTTGGCGAGGACGGCAATACAGTTGACATGGATCGAGAAATGGTTGAATTGGCACAAAACCAAATCCTCTATAGATCAGCCGTTGACTTTTTAAATAGAAAAATCGGGATGATTCGCTATGCAATCAATGGAGGTCGATAATGAGCTATTTTAAGTCCATGAACATCAGCTCATCGGCGTTGGCAGCGCAGCGTATTAGGATGAACGTTTTGAGTTCTAACCTTGCAAACGCGCAAACGACTAGAACAGACGAGGGCGGTCCTTACAAAAGGCGTGATGTCGTCTTTGCTGCGGTTCCCACTGGTACCAAATTCGAGGATCTTCTTGATGAGTCCTACGGGACAGAACTCAAGCAAGTAAAGGTGGTGGACATTCATAAAGACACAAAGGCGCCCAGGGAGATTTTTGATCCGACGCATCCTGAGGCGGATGAAAAAGGAATCGTTAAAATGCCAAATGTGGATGTTATGACTGAAATGGTCAATATGATTACCGCGACAAGAGCATTCGAAGCAAATGCGACAGCAATAAACGATTCTAAGCAAATGGCTCTTAAGGCGCTGGAAATTGGTAGATAGTCGAACCTAAATCTTAGGGAGGTTTTATGAGCGGATTTTCTGTTTACGACAAGGGAGCGAGGCAGTTTTCCGGATCATTGAACGGCCTTCAAAGCGACGCCTTAAAAGACCTGCGTAATAAGTCTTTACAAGACCTTGCTTCGAAAGAAACAACTGAAAGCAAAGGGGCAGATAAAGCCAGTTTTATCGACGTTCTGAAAGAAGGAATCGTCGAGACCAACGATATGCAAAAAGCAGCGGACAAAATGGCCGAACGGGTTGACAACCAGAATGTAATGGCTTGGAGTGTCTGCTATGTTCTTCCGATTCGGAGCTATTCCGAAAAAAACTCTATTGTCGTTCGGGGAATTCTGATCTATCCTGTTGGCATTGGTATTGTCATCAAGTTCCCCTTTGCTGGCATACGAACGCTGGGCTAGGTAAATGTTAGTG
>CAILAO010000004.1 GCA_903832105.1 uncultured Pseudomonadota bacterium
AGCCCCGCGACGCAGGTTCTGATTTATTCCGGGCATGATGACCCCGGTACCATTTCACACTGCATGAAAGTCGGCGCGGCTGACTTTTCGTCAAAAAACGCCCAAGAGTTAGGTGAGTTCGTGGGGCGCGTCAAAGACGCCCTGCTGAGAAAAGCCAGCCGAAGCAGCTTTTACGATATGGGACTCAAAATTGCCACCGATGTTGGCGCGGTGTTTAAATCAAACTCTATGAAAGACGTTTTCGCGATGGCGGCGATGGCAAAGGTCAATCCCACGGTCCACACGCTGATAACAGGATCGACCGGGGTTGGCAAAGACCTTGTGGCAAAATCTATCGGGCGATTAAGTGAGGGGCGGCCTTTTCTCACCATCAACTGCGCGAATATTCCCAAAAACCTCATTGAAAGTGAGCTGTTTGGACACGAAAGAGGCTCTTTCACGGGAGCTGTCGGGCAACAAGTTGGTAAATTTGAAGCCGCAAACGGCGGGGATATTTTCTTTGACGAGATAGGGTGTCTGCCCCTAGAGGCCCAAGCCTCCCTTCTAGTCGTGATGCAAACCGGCGAATATCTTAGAATTGGCTCGTCCAAAGTTAGGCGCGTCAATGTTCGCGTGATCGCGGCGACAAACGATGATCTTGAGCAGCGGGTGCGTGACGGCACGTTTCGAGAGGATCTTCTTCAAAGATTAAAGCGGATTTGGATTCACGTTCCTTCGCTCTCCGAACGTCCAGAGGACATTCGTCCTGTCGTGGAGTGGGTCGTAAAAAAACACGGGCGTCCCGATATTCGCGTCAGTCCAGATTGCATGGCGCTTCTTGAACGGCGCACATGGTCTCGAAATATCAGGGAATTGGAAGACACAGTGAATGCGATGCTCATGAACTCTGCCGCAAATGTGCTCGCCATCGGCGATTTGCCGCGCGCGTTTTTTGACGACATAGAGGACGAAATAGAAGAAGATACCGTTCCAAATTTCGTAGGTGCTTTTCCCGCCAAGAAAATGTCGCTCGACGATGCTGTGCGGCACTTTGAAATCCGCTTTCTCTCGGGAGCGCTTCGGAAAAGCCGCCGTCCTTATACCGTCACGAGGCTGGCTGAGAGTGTTGGGCTTTCACGAAGCACGCTTCAGGATCGCATGAAACGCCTCGATATCGACCTCGCCGCGCTTGAAGCGTCAATGTTTGACGATGTTTGTCGCAGCGACGATAAACGCGCTTCAAGCCATTAAACTTTTTGGAGGAAACAGGTTATGAGTTGGATCATCAAAAAACTAAACGCGTTAGCTCCTGCGATAGGTGCTATGTTTTTTCTCGTCGGTCTTACGGCATGTGGTGACAGTGCGACGGAAAAACCTGGCCCATCGAAGCTTAGGCAGGAGTCCAAACGGTTGCCACTTACTCGCGAGCTTGAAAAAAGAGGTCTTTTCCAAAAAAAAGGCTCCGCCCTGTCTAATGAGTGCTTCTAAAGGTGAGAGGTTTAAATAAATGACCTTTCGCAGCGTAATTTTTTGTGTTGTTGGCATCTTGGTTTTAACTATTGCCGCGCAGCAACTTATGAAACGGACAAATTTTATGAACGTAAAATCTCAATTTTCTGCAGACCATTCGGAAGACCTTGCGATCAGGGCCTCGTTTTCTTTTGACCGTCCGGCAAAAAGCTACGATCCCGCAAAAATTCACCTTGTGCCTGAATACCAATTTCTCTACCAAATTTATAGCCCCCTCGTGGAATTTAACGTGCGGGGCGAGCTGGTTCCCGCAGTAGCCGAAAAATTTGAATGGGTCGGCAATGAGGCGCATTTTACGATAAGAAAAGGCCTTAAGACTGTTGATGGCCACGAGATCACGGCAAAAGACGCCGCATTCTCACTAAAACGACTTCTTATTATTTCAAGCAACACCCACGGCAGTCTGCGCGATATTCTCTGCCTTGATCTTGATACGCCGCTTAAAACCATCACTGATCCCTGCTCCGGAATTGACGTTAGGGGCGACAAACTCATCCTAAAACCAGGAAGGAAGCGGCCATTTCTTTTTCCCATGCTCACCGCCATTGATTTTGCGATTATTCCCGAGTCGTCCGTTACAAACCATAACACACTTGAAATTACGGATTACAAAAACACTTCTGGTCCGTACTACGTCGCGCAAGATGACGAAAAGGGACATATCCTGCTAAAAGCAAATAAGGCTCACTTTAATTACCGCCCCGACATGCCTCAAGAAGTGACGCTGGTGCCAAACGATGCAGCAAATTCTGAGAAAAGCTCAACTGAAAATTTCGAGCAAAATCGGGTCGATCTCATCATGACAGGAGACAGCGCCCCGGCGTCAAGCGTGCTTCAGTTGGCAAAGGGAAGAAATGACACAAGCGTCCACAAGTCGATGAATATTAGGGTGGGCGTTTTGGTGTTTACGGAAAAAGGCCGCCGGCGTCTGCCAAAGGAAACAAGAATTGCGATTGGCAAAACGGTGAGACTTGCTTTGGCAGGTTATATTAAGGCTAAAGAAGGCTACGAACCGACCGAGCAATTTTTTCCGGTTTTTGGAGAAGGCGGCCTTAAGGAAGAACAGCTAACACTTCTTCATGATGCGTTTTCAAAAGCTTCGCCCGCCACAGATGGTCGCAATCTTTTTTTTACGACGCTTCGGATGGGAAACGCAGGGGAGTTTCAGACGCTTTTGTCGCAAAAACTTCCGGGCATCAGAGTTGAAGAGGGAAAAAATGTTCCGGCGTTTTCAAGCTATGCCCATGAAGATGACATGCCGGATGCCTTTTTAGCAGGCCCCGACACCGGATATTCAGAAGACATCAGCCTTCTCTCCTACTACATGAGCGCAGGCGTATTTGCCACCCCCCAAGGAGATGAAGGCGCTGAAGGCAAAGCATGGCTCGCAAAATATATGGACACCGAAGAAAAAGACGCGAGGCTCGTGATGCTTCGCGAGCTTCACCTTAAGACGCTTCTTGAACCGGCAGTTATTCCGATTTTTTCATCTCCCTACGCAGCATTAGTAAGAAAACCGTGGGTTTTGGAACTATCCCCATTTTATGCAGGAACACAAATTTGGCGACTTTCCAAAAAACAGTAGCCTGGGCTTTACACGAAGCACCGCGCCTTCGCCTTGAAGTCACAGGACACAAGTGGGTCGATAACTGGCTTCCAGGTTTTATTGATTTCGGCGTGTCGATAGATCTTGGAACTGGCCCCATCGTTGGACGGGCCGTGAAATCATCTGAAGAAGAAGCTTTTGGCGCAGCGTTGTCCGAGGCCATTGAAGGTTTTCTAAAACGAGAGCTTAACCTTCCGACGTCAAGCGGCCTTGCATGCCACGCCGATGAATCATCAGCACGGATTGCCGCGACGCGCGAATTTATTGAGCGCGATAGTTTTCTCTGTCACTATCTGACAAAAACACCTCCAGAGTATTTTGATGCTTCAAACTTAAGCATTGGAGACGTGCCGTTTTTGGCGCTCCAGGAAAAACTTGCGCGTTTCAAAGTGAAGATGGCGCTTTTTTTGCTCGATGCAAGGCCTTTTGACGGTCATGTTATGATGTGCGCCGCATTTGGCGAAGGTCCCGAAAATCCATTTGAACTCATTATTGGCCTTGGCTGCAACGAAACGGTCCAGGCCGCGAGCGAGAAGGCCGTTCTTGAATGCCTCAAAAACGTCGCGGCGCAGCTAGAGGGAAACGGCGCGAAGCCAATAGGTTTGTCCGTGTTTTCCAGCCTTAGCGAGTACGGCCCATCCGATCATTACCGGCTTGGTCTTGACCGTGACTCGTCCCAGTTGCTGACGTGGCTGACAGGCAGACGCAAAAAGGCGAATGAACAAAAAGCCCCTCGGCGAGAAGAGGGATCGCGGCCTTTTTACCGAATCGAGACCGAGATCATTGATATTGATCATCCGGCATTGGCCCATGCACCACTATGTGTGGCAAGGGCATATTCAGACGAAATGCAGCCACTTTTTTTTGGACCAACCACGAGAAACGCCGTTAATCTAGAGCGCCTCTCGCAGTTTCTCGGAAGATCTCTGGCGTTTGACGAGCTTGAACCCTTTCCTCACATTTTTGGGTGACAACCGTAATGAAGGATTTATCAAAACAGATAAGAAAATTTGTGGCGTCCGTGCTTCTTGCGGAAGCGGTTCTTCTTGTGCTAGGCATAGTTGCCGCCATCGGGCTAAATTCCGCCATCAAGAACAAACTTGCCAGCCAAATGGCAAGGGAAGCTGGCCGCCTTCTCGTCGCGGGAGACACGAGGCAAGCCATCATCAACCTTGAAATTGGAACCAGCGAAGATTTTCGTTCGGTTGAATATGTTTCAAACAATGGCAATAAAGTTTTTAGTCTTCCGCCAAATTATGCTGCAAATGAACACGCGATCAAGCTTGACGCCAAAAGCCGCATCATGAATGAGATGACCACGTTTGACGTTGCGCCCAAGGGGAGTAGCGATCCATTGGGCCGCCTTATGTTCCGATTTGCGCGTTTTGACTATGTGCCGTATGTGGCCGCAGGCTGGGCTCTGTTTGCGCTGCTGTCGCTCCCACTTCTACTAAGGGAGCGGCAAAAAATAGCCAAAAGAGCCGAAGAAGAAGCCCAAACGAGGAGCCACCTTGCGATAGCCCATCTAACGCAGATGTTCGCTCATGACGTAAGAAAGCCGTTTTCACTCCTTAAAATGGGACTTTCAATGCTCACCGCGTGTGAGTCGCTGGAAGAAGCCCGCAGAGCGACGGCAAAACTGGTCCCCGAAATCGACGGCGCGATGACCTCGATCACCGACATGATTGACGATGTGCTTGAAATTGGCGCAAAGACAGAGCTTGTGACGGAATCTATTGCGCCAGAAACGCTCATCGAAAAGGCTTTGGTGGGCGTATTTCGATCTAAGACGCAGGCAAAAATAGAATTTTCCTATGATCTGCGCCATCAACATCTAGCTAAAATTGACGCGCTGAAAATAACAAGAATCCTCATCAATATTATCGACAACGCCGCTCATGCGATGCAGGCGACGGGCCAAATGTGGTTTAAGACGAGGGACGTGAATTCAGGCGATTTCATTGAATTTTGCATTGGAAATAATGGCCCTGCCATTGCTGCGGATGATCTGCCGAAAGTGTTTGACGCCTTTTTCACAAAAGGAAAAAAAAGCGGCACAGGGCTTGGGCTTGCCATCTGCAAAAAAATCGTGAGCGAACATGGCGGACAGATTTGGTGCGAGTCGTCGCCGGAAAAAGGAACCGAATTTTACTTTTTGGTCCCATCTTCGCCAATGCGTCGCCAGGTATTGACAGGTAGCCTCCCACAGAATAGCAGCTTGGTGGCGAAGATGTTTGATATTGATGGGAAACCCAAACGCACTCTAACCGAAAAAGATATCGAAAAAATCGCCAAATCTGAAGAGACCTTGGAGACAGAGATTTTTGCCGGGCTTTCTTCAGCTAAAATGAGCGCCGAGATTCTTCTTGTTGATGACGAGTCGATCTATCTTGACTTTATCAAAAGCAGCATAGAAAAATCCGAACGACTAAAAAAAGTGACGAATATTTCATGCGTAAATGATGGCGACAAAGCTATTGAACATGCAAAACAATGTTCCCCTCGGCTCATTATCTGTGATATCGACCTTGGGCCAAACTCGCCAAACGGTTTTGATTTGGTGCGCCAAATTCGTCTATTGGGATCAAAGGCGCACATCTGCATGCACTCAAATCGTTTGGATAGCGAGGTTTATAAAACGGCCATTGAAGCGGGAGCTGATTCGTTTCTGCCAAAGCCGATGTCTCGAACACATTTTTTGAAAATACTTTTGCTGGCCGTCAATTTTTGAGAAAAATGTCAGGAAAACGTTTTCTTAGCCGTAGTTTTTCGATACAAGGAACCTCTATATATGCAACACCAAAGTCCGGACTTTCAGGGGTTTTTGTTATCGCAACCGCTTAAAATCAAACCTATTTTCAGATAACCACGCTCGCTTTTTTCGTCTCTATACATCTAATGGCTCGAAAATCAATTTTATCATAAAAATCACCAATAATATCAATTTATTGAGTGTGTGTTAATAAGAATTAATTAAAGTTTTCCAAGATATCAACCGATGTTAAGTGATAGCAGGTAAGGAAGATTCACCTAATTTTTTTCTGTTTTTTTTACGGGGTGCTTGGTTGAAAAACTTGCGGACCAAAATTCTCCTTTTCTCAGCCATCGGCGTCATGGCCGCAGCGCTTTGTTTTTTGCCCGGCTGCCGGAGCAAGGTAACGTCCAAACAGGCTGGCATGGGAGGGGGCGGCATTACCGTCACCGTCATAAATCCAAACGAGCCCAAAACCATCCCGACAGACTCTGGCCAAGTCACAATTGACCCAGGCACTTTTTCGGAGCCCGTAACGGTCGATGTGAAAAAATCGGAAAATGGCGGCGACGTCACGGCAAAGACTGGAAAGCCTCTTGCGGCAGACCCCATTGAGATCACGACGAGGACTCTCGCAGGAGATTTGGTTGATACGGCAAACGTCATGAAAGACATCATTGTGACGTTTACAATCCCCGGCAACGTAGATCGAACCAAACTCATGGGAGTCATTATCACGAGACCTGCGGGCAATGTGATTGAAGTGCCAAATTCTGATCTTGTGATGGAAGATCGGGCGGACGGGCGGCTTGACGTTTCGATCAGATCTAAAGAGGTCAACGCGATTTTTGCGCTTGTTCTTGGCGGCGAAGTCATCGCGCGCGAACAACCGG
>CAILAO010000005.1 GCA_903832105.1 uncultured Pseudomonadota bacterium
GCAGCTAATTAAAAAGGATGGGGATAGGGATGGTTTATGGGGAGCAAGGTTCGGGGCATAGGGAACAAAATTCAACTAAATATGAAACCATTGACAGGCAAGGTGTTTCGGATTTTGGGGTACTCCAAGATACTTGCCATCTTGTATTTTTGTTTCAATTGAGGTTATAAGAAATCGATTGTATTCCAAGTTTATCTACATAGGTGGAGCCGGTTAAAAGGTGAAGCAAGGGCATGATCCAGGTGGTGTAAGACCGACAATTGTTATCGTGGGCAATGTAAACGTCGGTAAGACCACGTTATTTTCAAAAATTTGCGTCGAAAAAGAGGTCTTTAAACAACCAGGAAATACGGTCGCAATTCTTAAAGGTCATGTAAAAAAGGGGCAACAGGAAATCCAGGAAATTATCGACACGCCAGGAACCTGTTCAATCTTTACCAAAAACGAAGATGAAAGAATTTCTCGAGACGTTCTTCTCTCCATCGGACCAACTGAAAAGGTCGATGGCGCTCTTCTTGTAGCCGATGCAAAGAAATTGAAGCGCTCGATCGCACTTTTTCTTCAATACGCGGAATATAACATTCCCATGCTTCTTGATATCAACATGGTCGATGAGATCGAGTCACGGGGAATCAAGATCGATTACAAAAAACTGTCGGAGATCCTCGGTGTTGAAGTATGCACCTCAGTCGCTACCGCTGGAATTGGAATTCGAGATATCAAATCAAAACTCGATCTTTTAAGGATTCCCAAAAAACTGGTGAAATATCCGGAGAAGATCGAAGAGTTCTGTGGAATCGTGGAAAAGCTCTTGTCGAGTACCACGCCATTAGTTCCACGAGGAATTGCGCTCCTTCTTCTTGTTGGTGATAAAAGTATTGAAAGGTGGGTAGCGACAACCTTCGGACAGGGAATGCTTGATCAGATTAAAAACCTGGGAGAACAATATCGCCGAGAACAGCGAATTCCTTTCGAGGTAATCTTGACCGGTCTTTATAATACGATGACAGAGAGCATTGTGAAACAGGTTCAAGATCAGAGTAAGCCCCCGAAGAATCGTTTCTTGGAAAAGTTCGCCGGATGGTGCTCGCAACTAAGCACGGGAATCCCAATTGCCATCGGAGTCATTGCTCTGATGTATCTTTTTTTGGGTGTTTTTGGAGCTGGATGGTTGGTAGACGTGATCAAAGGCTCTTTTTTTGACGGACTTTTGATGCCATGGCTTAGAACGGCCCTTGAGCCGCTGCCAATAGTCTTTGTCAAAGACATGCTCACGAATAAAGATTTTGGTGTTCTACCCACGGGGGTATTTTTGGCCTTGGGACTGGTTGCCCCGGTGCTTTTTTGCTTTTATCTCTTCTTTGGTTTCCTAGAGGATTCTGGGTATTTGTCACGCCTTACTCTTCTTCTCGACAAGGCTTTTCAGAAGATTGGACTTAATGGGAAGGGTGTTTTGCCCCTTGTGCTGGGTTTTTCATGCATCACGATGGCCATCCTAACAACCCGATGCCTCGACAGTAAACGAGAGAAAAACATTGCTACTTTCCTGCTGTTTTTTGGAATTCCCTGCGCACCACTTCTAGCCATCTTATTTGTGCTTCTTGAAAGGTTGCCGATATCTGCAACTTTGACGGTTTTTGGGATTATGTTTCTGCAGATTTTTTTGGCGGGATTCATTTTGAACAAGTTGCTGCCTGGCAGACGCACTCCTCTTCTCATTGAAATTCCTCCAATACGCTTGCCAAGAATAGTCAGCCTAGTAAAAAAATCTGTCACCAAGACTTACTTTTTCATGAAAGAAGCTATTCCTGTCTTTGTTTTCGCTTCTTTTCTAGTATTTATCATTCACTGGTTCGGCGGACTTGATATGCTCGAAAGAGCCATTAAGCCCTTCACCGGTAACTTGCTGGGATTGCCTGAAAAAAGCATTCAAGTGTTCATTAAACTCATCATCAGAAAAGAAAACGGAGCAACCGAGTTAGAACACATTCGGGGTGGCTATACTAACCTCCAGCTTGTCACAAATATCTTGGTAATGATGCTTATACCATGTATAAATGCCGTGATTGTTCTGTTTAAAGAGCGTGGGGCAAAGACAGCTATTCTTATCTTAGGAGTGCTCGTGGGATACATTCTTTTCCTCGGCAGTTTTGTCAATCATGTTTGCCTCTTTTTAGGCGTGACTTTTTCCTGAAAGGGGATTTGAAGAGTATGATTAATGTCATTGATGAAAAATACGAAGAAATACTTGAAACTATTTGGAACTTGTCTGAGAAGAAAGAGTATTCATCTAAATTAATAAAAAATTCCTGTTCAGTTGATTTTTCCGAGGAAGATGTGACCGAACTTGAGAAGATGGGGTTTATCGTTCGTGGTGGTGATAAGATTCTATTCACGAGCAAAGGTAAAACCCATGCTGAAAAAATTGTAAGACGCCATCGACTTACTAAAGTACTGTTAAATAGCATCCTACGTATAAAAAATGCCGAGATGCGGGAAATAGCCTGTAAAGTCGAACATACTTTACTACCCGAGGTCGAAGAGGCCATATGCACACTGCTCGGTCATCCTGAAATGTGTCCTGACGGAAGTCCGATCCCACCGGGCAGATGCTGTGGGAATAGAACGCGAACAGTGGCAAATATCGTAACGAGTCTTAATGAACTGGAACCGGGAGAACGCGGGATCGTGACATTTATCAGGCCTAGCGACCACAGTCAGCTTCATCAGCTTTTATCATTTGGTCTTAACCCTGGGGTTACATTGTCCGTTCATCAAAGTTCTCCCGCTTTTTGTATTGAGTTTGAGAACACGCAATTGGCGTTGGACTCACAAATAGCTAGAAATATCTTTGTGTTAAGAACACCTTCCTAACTCTTGGGAGGATTTGATAATGAAAAACAAAAAACCGAATCGCAACATTACATCCAAGCAGGCAGAGCAAGAACTCATGCAAATATTCAACACCGCCGCCGATGGAATGCGGGTTGTCGACAAAAACTTTCGAACACTTCGAGTGAACAAAACATTTCTTGAGATGTCAAAGACCTCTTTGGAGGAAAATCTTAGTAAAAAGTGCTTTGATGTCTTTAGTGGTCACCTGTGCAAAACTCCTAACTGCCCGATTGAACGAATTCTTATGGGAGAAAAAAGATGTGAGGTTGAGGTCGAAAAAACGGCCTGTGACGGAACAAAAATCCCGTGCATCGTAACCGCAACACCATTCTACAGCGCGGCTGGAGAATTAATCGGAATAGTAGAGGATTTAAAAAACATCACTGACCGCAAGCAGGCAGAAGAGGAAATAAAGAAAAAGAACATTAAACTTGAAGAAGTCAACATTACGTTAAAAAATGTGTTGGCTCATATCGAAGAAGAAAAAGTTACGATTAAAAAAAATATTCTTCATAATGTTGAAAGAAATATTAAGCCGCTTCTCGATAAGGTTAAAAAGTCAAAAAATTCTGATAGGAATACTCTGACATTATTAGAAAAGTACCTCGATAATATTACCAGTGACTTTTACAGGAAGTTAACGACTTACAAATTAAAACTTACGCCCACCGAAGTAAAAATATGCGAACTTATTAAAATGGGACTCCTTGCCAAGGAGATTGCCGAGAAAACCAATGTAGCTTATGCAACGGTTACCCACCACAAAAAGCAAA
>CAILAO010000006.1 GCA_903832105.1 uncultured Pseudomonadota bacterium
CTATGCCAAACGCAACCTCAAGCACCATTTTGCAAACGTTGATTTTGAGGGGACAAAGACAAGTCATTGGAGCATCGAAGCAGTGAAAGATTTCAGCGTCAAAAAGGACGCTGAAATCGGATGGCTCAGGGCTAAGCTCGATGCAATCTCAGCTTTTCTTTGCAAATCCGAGCCCCACCCAAGCCTAGATTTACTGACACTGACTTGATCGCCCGCCCCTTGCACAAATTAGGTGGCAAGCAAAAGGAAAATAGACTAAATAGATTTTGATGAAAAAGGAACTTTTTCATCAAAATTGTATCCCGAGGGAGCCGGAGGCGACCGTCGGGATCTCGTGATATCAATATGTTATGTCGATCCCATCGCTTCGCTCGGGATACGACTCTGCTAAAAACACTTTTTCAGCAGAGTCTAAATACTTCTCTTAATCAAAAGCCATTTCCATACAGGCAAAATCTGAATCGCGACGCCATCTATTTTTTCTTCCCCCTCGTCGTCATAAGTTAAAATTAGCCCTTCTTTTGATCCAATAGCGGAAGATGCTTCAATAACCCCATCAACTTCTCTTTTTTTACTGGAATCATTCAACTCCAGTGTTACTTGGATTGCCGATAGCTTTCCAGATGCGTCTTCAGCTATGAAATCGCACTCTCCACGATTCTCAAAATAATGAACGTTATGCCCGGATCTTTTAAGCTCCAAAAAAACGACATTTTCTAAATGACGTCCTTGAGCTTCGTTTGGGAGCTTTCGCGCCAGTCCAGTATCGACCAAAAAGATTTTTGGAGGGTTTCTTTGACGTTTGTATGAAGATGGTGAAAACAACCGGGTTTCGAAAACAATCATACTTTCGAGAAAGTTTCGATAGTAGGCGAAGAGACTGTCTTTTGAAAACGGAAAATTTTCCTTATATTGTTTGTAAAATGAATTGAGCGACAGTTTCAAAGCGGCAGATTCGAATAGTTTATCTCTCAAAGTATCAAGAAGCTCTATATTAGTGACATTGAAACGCTCCACAACATCTTTAAAGAAAATTGCGCTTAAATACTCCTTCAAAATGGTTTTCTTTTGGACGTCATTTTTCGAATTGCAAACTTCAGGAAATCCCCCCCATTTTAAAAAATCTGAAAAGTGAGACCGGATCTTAAACCTGCGATCATCATGAAGCGCCGTTTTATCGTTAGAATCTATACCTCGCGAGGTGAGATATTCTTTAAAAGAATACGGAAACACTTCAATTCCCCAAGCGCGACCGCGAAGGGTTGTATGAAGTTCCTTTGGGGTCATCTTCGATGATGATCCCGAAACGAATATTTTGATGTTGTCGCGCTCGCTTGCCCTACGAACATATCGTTCCCAAGATGGAATATTTTGAATTTCATCTAAGTAGAAAAAAAGCCTTTTACCCACGAGATTTGGTTTGAGATCAAGAAATGCTTCTTTTAGTTTTTTAAAATCGTCCACAGAAAAATCTCGAAGGCGTTCATCTTCAAAATCAATGTAAAGAGATTGATCTTCGATTTTCTTGAACTGAGAATAAAGCGAGTAGGTCTTACCACTTCTACGAACTCCAAAGAAAACGACCACTTTTTTACTCTCATCATCGGGAAATAAGATGCTTTCTCTTTGGGTTATGTCTTGGATACTGTGTATGAAAGCATCGTTTTCGATGATGACATCTTTTAGTGTATTGGTTCCAATCATGACTTTCTTCCTTCCTTAAAGGAAAGAATCTCACATATTCGTCCTTATTAAAAGGATATAGTTAGTTTTTCCTTTGAAAAAGTGGGCAAGGAAAAACGTCCGCAGGAGAAAATACGGAGCACGGAGCAACTGATTC
>CAILAO010000007.1 GCA_903832105.1 uncultured Pseudomonadota bacterium
TGATTTATACTAAGGGAACTATCCGGAAAATTCATGAAAAAGAGGAATTTTACATCTTAGTTTCGTCGAAATGGAGTGTTTATGAATAACCCAATTAAATTTACTAACTGCATTTCTTGTAGAAGCAAAAAGATCAAGAAGATTAAAGGCATTTATCTTCTTCACATCAAAGGGAAAGAAGTCAAGGTTCCAGACATCGAATACTACTCTTGTCCTGACTGCGGTGAGAGGTTTACCGATCTTGACAATGATTGCAAGATCGATTCCTACTTTAAAAAGAAAATCAGAAAGAGTGTGGCCTGAGAGAGGTTGTATTAAAAGCCACTAATTGTAGTGGCAATGCAATATTTATGGTAGAAGCTGTCTTGAAAATCGGATTGAAGGAAACAATGGTCAGTGACTCGGTTTTTTACTTCCATGCCTAGCAGGCCATTGAAAAACTCTTCAAAGCATTCCTATCCAAACTAAATGTCAAATTTCCTAAAACACACAAATAAGTACAACCACCTGATAAACATGAGATCAGCAGTTTGAGTCCACCGAGGCCAACCAGCGCTTGTTGATTTCTAAAATTCTTATGCTATTTTCTTCTTTTCCTGAGAGTTACGATTCCTAATAATAAGTTTCGCTATTTTTTCATGCGTTTTTTGCGTGATTTGGCGTCAAACACCTGACAGATTTGGTCATCCACAAAATTTATGTTAGAGTAATAGATAGTGTATCCCTACCATTTCCGTAAAAAGTAACCATGCTGTTTTGGTTTTTAGGCTGCTGTTATCTTGGGTTTAGGAACTGAGAACTTACTATGTGAAGAATCGGGATGCAACTTTCCATCGAGGACATAAAATGGTTGAACAATGGCTTTCCATCGTCGAGTATGCACGAACTTTCACAACCTCGGATATGACGATTCGCCGACGGATTAAAACAGGAAAACTACCGGCTGTACTAAAAAATGGAAAATATTTTATTCCTGTTTCTGTCGATGAAAACGGTACGCCATATCGGGAAGTCAGATCAAATGCACCTGCTTCCGGCCCCCTAGAGCTAACGCCGAGACAAATGCCTCCTCGCTATCCAGAGAGTAGAATCGTTTCTCCGCAAGCATCGGCGGAATCCGATCTTCTAATTGTTAAGAAAAATACTGTTCCACATTCACTCGGACAAAAACCAATAGATACATCGTTCCCGAAATACACAGCTAATAATCCAAATTTCTCTAAAAAGCCCCTTCCTCCTACGCAACATGCTCCGGTGTTTAACATGCCCGATGAAGATAGAACAATCCCATCAAATATCTGGCGCCCTGTTGCTGAAAGAGGTTCGGTCACCGTTGAGAGTCAAAATCTATTATCTTTTTGCGAATCTGTGGTGACCAAGCTGTCACAAACAGAAAAAAGAATCGAACAAGAGTACAAGGAGAAAATCGCCGCGCTCGAAGCAAAACTTACTGCCAAAGAGTTCGAAATTTCTCAACTTCGTCAACAAGTCGATGATCTACAGTTGTTGGCTAAGATTCTCGAAAGAAAGAAAACCCCCGCCTAACGTCGGTTTAGAAGATCAATACCCGCATTACTTCGCAGGGAAAGTGTCTTTATTTTCGTAACGAAATAAGTTTTAGCCATCGGCAGATGAAGACTCAGCCGCAGTGGACGTCTTACAAGCCGGACAGATTTTCCTCGTTCCGTACCGCTTTGTAGTTTTCTCCGTCAAAATGGTAAATCCACAATTCCCACATACCTCTTTAATTGGCTTATCCCAAAGGGCGTATTGGCAACTAGGATAGTTTGTGCATCCCCAAAATGTTTTACCCGACCGACTCTTCCTCATAACTAAATTGCCTGAGCAACCTTTTTCGGGACAAGTAATATCCGACTCCGGACTCTTCACGGTTGGACACTTTGGGTAATCAATACACGCGATGTATTCTCCATAACGCCCATTTCGTACGACCATGTGTTTGTTGCATTTCGGGCATTTATGCTCTGATATCTGCACTTCCTTAATTTGAACGTTCCCCTCTTTTGTCCGCGTGAATTCCCGGCTGTTTCGACACTTTGGATAGTTAGAACACCCCAAAAATTCACCTTGAGATGACCACTTCACTTGCAGCAAGCCGGTTTCACAACGATCACATTTAATATTGGTAGGCTCTACTGCCTGTTTAACGTTAATCATGTTCTTTTCTGCAACAGAAACCTGCTCTGCAAAAGGCTTATAAAATTTTTGGAGAACCTTTTTCCAATCGACGCTCCCCTCTTCCACCTTATCCAAACTATCTTCCATCTCAGCCGTAAACAAGATACTTAAAATTTCTGGAAAGGCCTGTACGAGTAGTTCATTTACTTTTTCACCCAACGCCGTAGGCTCATAATGATTGTCCACCTTCTTGACGTAACCGCGGTCAACAATTGTCGAAAGTATTGTGGCATACGTTGAAGGGCGACCAATACCTTTTTCATCGAGTTCTTTAACGAGGGAAGATTCGTTAAATCTTGGCGCTGGTTGCGTAAAATGCTGGTCTGTCGTTACTTCACGAAACTTCAGAGTCTCACCAACTTCCAGTTGAGGAAGAAGCTCTGATTTGTCGTCAAAATTATCTGCTTCCTCCGAATCAACTCCTTCAACATCATCCGCTCGACGTTGAATCTCGTCATGACCCTCCTCATAAACCTCTAAAAACCCCTTAAATACCAATCTTGTTCCTGTTGTTTTTAATCCTATCGTCCCTTTATCAGTACTGAGATCGATCGTTACTTGATCATAAAGCGCGGGTTTCATCTGACAAGCAATAAAACGATTCCAAATTAATTTATACAAAGAGTGTTGATCTTTCGTCAGCACCTTAATTAAGGAATCAGGATGATGTTCGATCATCGTGGGCCTAATCGCCTCATGCGCGTCTTGCACAGTCTGTCTTTTTGTCGCATATAAAACGGGTTTCTCCGGCAAAAACTCTACACCGTATCTCTTTTCGACAAATTTTCTAGCAAAATCAACAGCTTCATTCGAAATGCGCGTTGAATCTGTCCTCATGTACGTGATAAGACCCACAGGACCTTCACCATCTAAATCAACGCCTTCATAAAGACTCTGCGCGACCGACATGGTTCTTTTCACGTTAAAACCGAGTTTTCTAAAAGCTTCCTGTTGAAGCTTTGATGTCGTAAACGGAGGGACAGGATTTTTCTTTCTCTCACGTCTCGCGACCTTTTCAACGATGATTGAACCACCGTTCTCAATTCTGCTTTTGAGCGCATAGGCCGTTTCCTGCGACTGAATTTTGAGCTCTTTTCCAACTCTTTTACCATCTGCTGAATGCAATTTTGCCGCGAAAACAGGGGGTTGTTTCGCGCTCAAAGAAGTTAGAATAGTCCAATATTCCTCTGCTAAAAAAGCCCGTACCTCTTTTTCTCGCTCACAAACAAGACGAACAGCGACACTCTGCACTCGACCCGCAGAAAGTCCTCTTCTCACTTTCTTCCACAGAATCGGGCTGATTTTATAACCAACGAGCCTGTCTAGAATCCGTCGCGCTTGTTGTGACTCGTAGCGTTTACAATCCAAGGTTGAAGGATGCTTAATTGCTTCTTGGACACCCTTTTGAGTAATTTCCTGAATCAGAACTCGCCATATTTTTTCTTTTGGAATATCGATTTCCGAAGCAATGTGCCACGCAATAGCCTCTCCTTCACGATCAGGGTCTGGCGCCAAATAGACCGCATCTGCATCCTTGGCTTCGGCAGCAATCGACTTAAGTATTTTTTCCTTGCCAGGAATTACAACATACTCTGGATTGAAATTATTATTGACATCCACCCCAAGCGTTTTGTCTGGAAGGTCTTTCACATGTCCTTTTGAAGCAATGATTTCATATCCCTTACCAAGGTATTTCTTTAGCGTTTTGACTTTTGTCGGTGATTCTACAACTACCAAGTACTTAGCCATGATAAACCCATCTTTCTGAACGACGTTAAAACATTAGACCTTTATAGAAGGCACAGTTTGGCAAAAGTATCAATCTCCAATTATGCTTTTACGGAGTAACACATCCTGTGCTCCTCATGTTTCAATAGTTTTTGGAACACACACGGGTTAGATTTTAGCAGAAAAATTCGACCGCACGGCCCTTCATAAGCTTCTTTAATCGCTTACCAGCTTGAGCGGACCCACACAACCGCAACATTTCTGCAAAGAATGTGCACACTTCTTCTTCTTCCCAATCTCTTGTATCAATTTCTCTAAGCCCCTCTAGTAACCGCTCGGTTGTGTCATTTCCAAGTAGTCCCAAGCGGAGACAGGTTGTAATTCCTCTCCAAATATCATCCGAAATGGACACTCTTTCAAAAGGATGTTCCACTCTGATTCCTGCCTTTGAAGGGGCCAGCGAGCCGATAATATCCATAATATTTCCGGATCGTTGCGCCATATCATACCAATCAAAAGCCCGATCAACTTCCTCAGATGAAAAACCACAGTCCGACATATGCTTTTTTAATTCGGCTTCCTGTGAAAGCGACCCCTCCTCTTTTACAACAATATTCGCAATTTTCAATACCACGTCCCACCATCTGGAATTCTCTTCAACACCTTTATATTGATCTTTTTTCTGGTCAAAAGCTCTCTGTATCATTTTCTCTCCAGCCCAAGAAGTGAAGGTACACGGAACCGAGGCAAAACGACAAACAAAAGTACGGCAAAACGGGTTGACTGTTCACTTAAAAGTATCAGGTTTTCTATGGAGTTGACAACCTTTGATAGAAAGTTTCGCGAAACAGCAACGGTTTTTTGTCCTTTTTTAGCTTTTCCCAACTACATCGCTTCCAACAAATCTTCAGCTGATGAGAAAGAATGAGCTCCGTCCTTAATAAGTTGATTCCCCCCAAGAGATCGGACGTCATTTTCTGGATGAATCAACACTGCCACATCTCGTCCCTGGTCAAGCGCACACCGAGCAGTGATGATGGCTCCTGAATTTTCACCAGCTTGCATCACGACGATACTGTCACATAACCCCGAAATGATTCGATTTCTTACAGGAAAATCGACAGGTTTGGCTTGCGCATTCCATAATCTTTCCGAGATAAATGCGGCTTTCCCGTCTTTTAAGTACGAAAAAGAAACTCTGTTTCCCTTTGGATAGAATTCTTGCAATCCACCGGCGAAAACGATGACAGCCGGAACTATCGCTCGGTTTGCCTTTTTACACCCCTCAAGGACTCCTTGATGCACCGCGATATCACAGCCGTAGGCGCCACCGCTTACGATGGAAAAGCCTTTCTCCGTCAATCCCCTACCCAATTCGAAACTCTCTTTAATGGCGAATCCAGAGGCCTTCCGAGATCCGATAACCGCAATCATTCTCTTTTTTAAAAGTGACACATCTCCTGAAATCGTCAAAGCAAGCGGTGGATCTGGAATCATTTTCAGTAGTTCTGGATAATCAGGGTCTGCCAATGTAACATACGAAATTCCTTTGTCATTACAGAAATGCACGTGTTCATAAATTGCCTTCGAAAGAATTGATATGTTCGCTTCAACTCGTTTTAAGTAGAGGTTTATCCCAGGAACAAATCTAGGAAAAAGACTTCCCATTTCCTTGATGAATTCCTTCCAATCTCTTAATGAAATATTGCTAAGAGACAGGTTTTGACCAAAAAAAGAATGTTCATATTGATAGAAAAAAAGAGGAGCAGAAAACCACCGATAAATTAATTGCGAAGCGACATGATTAACCACCATGAAAACTCTAGACAACATAACACACCTCAATACACTTTTCCGGGACCGAATTCCCAAAACAGCACGTTAGTGTGTCACGTTGGTGAGATCCATGGGCATGTGAAGTCTAATTACCTTTTCCGATAACGTCTCCGATCTCAATTGGTCTTTCATTTTTTACGATATACCCTGCCGCACCGACGTCCGTAACGTCGATAATACGGATAATTCCAACGGGTCTTCTTGACTTATCAGGGACAACTTGCTCCACTTGCGCCCAACTAACCCCGTAGTTTTTCTGCACCTCAAAAAATTGTCCGATTGCAATTCCATGGGCAATGCCACGATCTAGAAAAACAAAACCCCCACTCCCATCAATGTCCTGATTAATATTAGCTAGCGCAACAACGGTTCCATCCGTAGAGTTGATCAGCCCAATGGCGCTAATGGGTGAAATGATCCTAACGGATGATCCGTAGGTCAGAAGAAGATCCTTTTGCTCCACAGGTGTGCGGCTCTCTGAAACTCTTCCTAAAAAAAGATTTCTTGATTCGTCTTCAAGTTGTTTCTCAATGAAAACACTAGCGACGTAATAGTAGAGATATCCAATAAAATCACGTGATTTGGGGTGTCTTACTTCGTGACCACCTCGAGCGATTTTATACCGTGATCCGACAGCGACCGTGCCTTCAGGACTTTCGATGATGACCTGATCATTTTGTCCTACAAGAATTTCTCCATCTATACCACCCCCAATAGTCCCAAAAGACACTTGCTCTTCCGCATAAATAAAGCCCGGCACAAACAGAGTTTCTTCATCCCTGACAACGTATTCTCCAATGGCTTCAAAAGAGTCTAATGCCTGCTGACCAACCGATAGATCTTCCATATCGACTATTTCAAACCCCTTCAAAGGCGGTAGTGTTGACATCTCGACCTCTACGATATCTTTCGATGCCACTAACTCCTTCTCAGAAATTTCTCCCTTATCAATAGGGACGATATCGCTCTCGTTTAGTACTTGTAAATACGGCGGATTATCTTTATCGCCAGGATAGAATTCCAACTTCATTCCTGGATAAATAAAATGTGGATTTTTAATTTCAGGATTCATGGACCAAAGTTTTGGCCAATATCCTGGTTCATCGAGAAGCTGATCACAAATATCAAAAAGCGTATCTCCATATTCCACATGGTAGACCTCCGGGGCCTCTCCTTCTGCCATCCACCTTAAACCGCCTGGCATTGCAGGCGCACCAGAAAAATTATTGGAGGAGATGATCATTGGCGGAACCATGACCGGTCTTTCCGGCAACTCGTTTATGATCTCTTTTGGGGTCTCTTTTTTCTTTATGCTTCCTTCTGGCAAAGCCAATGTGTTCTTTACTTCCCCCTTTTTTGCCGGAATAGGTATCACCGCGTTTTGCACGGGGACTGCTTGAGCAGCGGCTGGTAAAGGCGTTATTTGCTTTTTTTCAGGCGATTCGACTATTAGTGATTCGCTCGATTTTGTTGTCCCCGGATTCACCGGCGCTGGTGATTGTTGAGGAAGACTTGGTGTTGGGGAACTTTTTGGTGATGAAACACTCGAAGAAATTGGCTCCAATATAGTCGGAGGTTTCTTTGAGCTCGTACTTATCGGGCTGATTTTTGGCATCACAGCTTTCGGAAGCTGTTTTGCAGTCTGTAGCGTTTTAGAAGGCGGTTTTTTAACGATGCTGTCAACATCAGGAACGGTATTGCTTTCAAATTCAGAAATATCATCCGTCGGCGTCGCACTTTTAAGACCTGGATCACTATTTAATTCGACGCCCTGTGACGGTTTCTCGGCTGTTAAGGCCCCTGGAGAAGTCTGTCCATGGGCATTTTCGGGGAAAAGAAAAAGAGAAACCCCGACGGCTAAAAACACCTCACGCAGATTTGCAGAGATAAACCAATGTACGTTTCTCTTCATTCAAAACTCGTGTCAAAAATTTTGCTGTAGTTTCTCTAACTCGGTTTTTGCAAGCTCTGCTGCGTCATCATGAGGATGTCGCTCAATGACTTCACCTAATCGACGAACCGCTGTTTCTTTCAATCCCATAGATATCTCAGTTTTTGCCAATTCCACCTTGGCTTTTGGAACCCAAGGATGCGCGGAAAACTTTTCAATGAAGTCGGAAAAGTGTTGCTTGGCTGTCTCGTACTCTTTTAAATTAGCCCAACTCCTGCCTAACCAGTACAGATGAACTCCCTCGGTTACTTTTTCGCTAAACTCTTTTCCGATTGCAGAGTATTCTACAACCGCGCGGCCGTATCTTCGGGCCTTAAAATGTTCCTCCGCTATTGCCATTTTCTTAATGAAATTTTCCTCTTCCACCTTTGCCGTAGCTGTCGCGGCAGATTCGGCATTTACAACTTTTTCCAAATTGGCTAGCTCTTCTGGTTTCTTCTTCGCTAACACATCAGCATCAATACTTATTTCTTTTTCACTAAGATCTCGCTCGAATCCCCTTTTTTTGGCCTTTTTTGCGGGGAGAACAAGATCTTCATCCTTCATTTCTTCCGGCACTATTCCGAGAAGAAGGCCTTTTTCCAATAGCTTTAGTCGTTCCTTTTGACGATAGTTTACTTCTTCTATCTCATCCATTCTGGACCATAGTTTAGCAATCTTAAGTTCAAGCTCTTCGATTTTTGCGCTCCGCACGTTAGCCGCCTTAGGATTCGCCGAATTATCTTCTTCGATCGGCTGGAAGTTTGGATCTTCACTGATAATCGGATCATTTGCGTCCTTCGCCTCTTTTTTTTCCTCCTCCCAAATCCAATGCGCACATCCCATCAAAAACCAAGTCCCCGCGAACAGAACAAACAATAAAACTAAAGGTCTTTTTTTCATAAAATATTCCCTTTCTAAATAGCTTCGGCTTGCATAAGATTTTGAATATACTGCCTAATAACAAGCTTTGCGTCTTCATTTTGAAAAATAAACTCTCCTCCAAATCGAAATGAACGAATGTACCTGCTGAAACCATCAACGTCCTTTACCTGTTCCTTTATTTTTTTCGTCCACCTTATCTCAAGACCAATTTTAAGGGGTTGTTGCATAGGAAATATCAGTTTTGCATGATCATCGATGACCCCGCGCCTTAGTATTAGGCTAGCAGATGGAAACCTCGTAACTGCACAAATTCCGCCCATCCCGATATCGACGATAGAGATATGATTTATAAGATCTCGATAGTGAGACATCGTTGGCGGTGCGGCAAGATCGTCACTGCCTGGTTGCCAAATATCCATAGCAATATAACTTGAGAAGTCTTTAGTCGAATTATGCCTTGCATTTTTTCTACGTTCTATACTCAGTAAATATTCAGGAACAGCCACCAAGATGCTGTTCTGGTCGATTTGGCAAACATAGCTCACGAAAGATATCTTTGTAGACATCATGACAAATTCGATTTGAATGCTCTTTTTGTCCTCAAGCTTTTTAGCACCCGATTCGGAAACATTTGAAATTCTCATTCTAAACATCGATTGATCGGCGAGAAGATCCGAAGCGCGGCCTCTGATTAGGACATTTTCCTGAGAAGAAACTCTTATAAGGACAGGAAGTCGTGCCTGTGAAATGCGTTTTAGAATTCTCACGATTCTCTGCGGGTTTGAAATCTTTAATTCATTTTGATCCATAGAAAATTCTCATATAAGTCCTTTAAACCGATATCTTAAAGGCTCTTGAAATAGCCGTATTCTTCTCTAAAGACTTGCTGTAAAAGACGTTGAACAGGATTTTGATACTTATATTCTAACATGGCTCCTGGGAATATGTATATTGACAGACATTCTTTTGTGTACTTATGATGAGACTGGCACTAATCGAGTAAGGTCCTGTGTATAAAGTTCTTTTTAATATAATTTATCAAAGTTTCCGATCTTTTATTAAGACCGCTCTCATACTTTCGCTTTTCTGTATCAGTTATAAAGGATTCGCTCGCTCTCTTTCTTTCGAAGAAAACGCCTTTTCCTCGCGGTACTTTTTGCTAGGGTTTGCCAATAACTATCCTGTCTCTTTTTCGCAGAACAGCTTCATATCAGGTGGTTTTCATCCTGTTTTTGGTTATCGATACAATATGGAAGGCAAGTGGTTCCTTGGGGTCAATGGTAATTTTAAGATGTTCAAAATTTCCGAAACTGGTCGTGCTCTTGCACTGTTCTCTATTAACCATGAATCGCTATATATTATCCGACTTTATCATCCAATCTATATTTTGCTGGGCCCAAAAATTCAATACCTACTACCACTAAAAGCCGCCAGTTTTCCCTTTCAAAAAGACCCCAACTATGAAGCAGAAATCGGAGCTGCATTTTCGCTTTTAGTTGGTAAAATTATTTCTGACAAAATCTGGATTGACCTCCGTATTGATAGATGGCGGGGTACAGGAACCATGAAGTTTCACGGGGTCGAAGTTGCTTTGGAAGTTAACTATTCTTTTTTATAAAACTAGGGCGTGGCAAGAGTACTAGGGCCCGTCTTAGCCTGATCGATCCTCTTTATTAATCTCAACAGTTTCATTTTTCGATTCTTGCTCTGATCCAGATCGTTGATCCAAGGACCAAACTTCTTCTTCAAAAACTGCTTTCGCTCGATTGGCTGCTTCTTTAGTTTGCGTCAAAAAGTGCATTGCTTGCCGTAGAAAGTCCGGCAATTTTTGAGGACCAAATAAAACCAAGGCAATAATTACAACCAACGCAAATTCAAATAGGCCGATTCCAAACATACAATTTTCCAAAAAGAATCCGAAAAACACATTTACCAGTTCAGTTTATCCCTTTTTAATGTTAAACGAAATTGAGGGCACGTCCTAGCCATTAATATTTTTTATTGGAAGGGATTAATATGATTATCGTAACCGGGGGTGCTGGTTTCATTGGAAGCGCCTTCGTTTGGAAACTGAATAACCAGGGCATAAATGACATTGTTATCGTAGATAATTTGGGTTCTACGCTTAAATGGAAAAATTTAACGAAACGGTCGTTTACCACGATTGTTCACAAAAATGATTTTTTAAACGCCCTCACTGATTCTGATGAAAATGCACTGCACAGGCTGCTACAGCAACGCAAAAAGATTGACATGGTTGTTCACATGGGGGCCTGCTCGGCGACAACCGAAACCGATATGAA
>CAILAO010000008.1 GCA_903832105.1 uncultured Pseudomonadota bacterium
AGCTTCCGAGAGACATCTGGCGTCAGGGCTTGAAGATGGTGGAAACCCTTTTGCTGGCCCTGATCATCCCCGGCGTTCTTCTTGCGATCGTCCTGATATTCGCTCTAAAAGCCTTCATCATCGATAGAATCGTCAAAGTCTCTACGGAGATGGATCAAATCGCGAAGAAAGAAAACTCCGTCTGGCCTCGAATCGAAGACTGCAGCGCGCGCGACGAAATCACCATGCTCATCAGAACTGCTAATCGTATGATCAGCAGAGTCGAAAAGCAGCAATCAATGCTGACCTCTGCCGCAAGAATGTCTGCCTTGGGTGAAATGGCAACGGGAATCGCCCAAGAAATCAGTATTCCCTTAACCGCTATTTTGAACAATGTTGAAAGTCTTAGAAAACTGGTCCCCAACGACCACATAGTCGTCGAAAAAATGGCCCCTCGCTTTCAAAAAATCGACGAAACCGGAAAACGCCTCTTTAAAATAATTCGAGGGCTCTCTTTCTTTACGCAAAGCGATGCCTCAGCACCAATGAAGACCGTAAAGCTCAAGACAATTGTTGATAATACACTAGAATTCTGCTCTGAGAAGTTTAAATTGCGCGGAATTACCCTCACCATCTCCGACATTCCTGAAGACGTGACTATCCACTGCCGCCCAACTGAAATCTCGCAAGTCTTGCTTAACCTCTTAAGTAATTCGTTCGATGCTGTGGTCAACCTGCCCAAACGCTGGGTTAATGTCAAGTTGACGCGCTCCTCTAAAGCTCTGCAATTAATCGTGAGCGATTCGGGCGCGGGAATCTCCCCAGAAGTTGCGGACAAGATTTTTTATCCTTTTTTCACAACTAAGAGCGCTGGAAAAAGTTCTGGGCTGGGTCTTGCCATATCAAAAGGGATCATTGAAAAGCACGGCGGCTCGCTATTTCTGGACAAGAGCCGCCCTAATACTGAATTTGTGATTATGTTACCTTTGACGGCTCAAGGCTGACCCCATTCATAACGGCTCTTGATGACGTGAAGCCCGATGGGAGCTGTTCTTTCTTTTCGACTGTTAGCGCCACTATATTCCCAAGTCACTCCGCCAAGACCTTGGGAGTTAGGGTCCCAGTCCTTTGGCGCCTTGAAGAATTTAAACTGGCCGTCTTGCTTCGGGGGAAATGGCGCTGAACTAAGCCATCGCCCAGAAAACACTTGATGCGTATAAAATCTGACGGCAACTCCCGAACCGTTTTGTGAGTCTGGGAGCCAGGCCCAAAGGTTTTCACTAGAAGCGTTGATAGGAACACCGCCAAGCGACAACAAAAGATGTGATAAAGGCTTCGCGTTCCAAGAAGCTCCGCTCTGCGATTGGCACGAATCCGTCTGTCCAAGGAGCATTGCGAGACATGGAACTTTTTGAGTTAAAATTTTAATGTCTTTTTGGAATCCTTGGTTTTGCACGTTTTGGGCATAGCGATAGACAAAAAGTTCGCTTAGGATTTCCTGCAAGTAAAGCGCCGCGACATCGGAATTTTCGATCACGAGATAATTTTCGTCATTTCGTCTCATGGCGCCATTTGACCAATTTGCAGAACCTGTTAACAGCCTCACTCCCTCTGGGCTACCAACAACGGCAAACTTATTATGAACACATGCGTAGGGTCCGGTCAGGGCATTATTAAAAATCGTGACCAATTTATCATCCGTAACATCCGCGCCACCTTCGGTGAAACCTAAAGGAGAAAGAATTTCCATCGCATTCCTGAAATTCGGATCTTCGAACCGCCCTCGATCAAAAAGTATCTTCATATGAACGCCTCTATCCTTAAGCCTGACGAGTGCCTTTGCTAGTTCGGGGTTCGTGATAAAATTGGTTGAAACAAAAGCAAACGACTCTTGAGGCTTCGTCAAAGTGAGATCAAGCTCCTCGATAATCCTAGCCTCAACATTATCTTCAGGGCTGAAATAGGCGCGAACTGGTCCCGTTTGGTTCGATTTGTAGTTCCAGTAGCGCTTTCCACTATTGACAAAAGCCTGAACCGAAGTTCCATCGACAAACTTCTCATTTTCAGAAACGGCCTTCACAAAGGTTTCAAATTTAGGATCGACAAAACACTCTTTAATCCGCGTTAAGGCTCCGTCTCGATGATAAGGAGGTTGGTTAGCGCCATCAAACAGGCCGTATCTCAAAAACTCGTCACATCCCCAAGAAGCTGCTGCCGTCGATTTCACAAATTCCGGGGGGATCGTCCCATTGGTCAAGAAGTCTTCCTGGATTTTTTTAGGCCAAGTCTCCCCACCGGTTCCGCATTTTTCAGGATCGGTTGCAAACATCTTGCATGTTATATCTGACATCGTCCGAAGCTCATCCAGTTCAGCATCGTATTTTTTAATCGTCTCCTGATCGCGCAAAATCAAAACGTTTTCATAATTGGCAACAAGCCCTGAATACGTCCAATTTGCCGAACCAATCAAGAGACTTTCGTCATCGATAATGATGATTTTGTTATGCATTTGAGGGTTCATGCCGCGCATGACCGGTATGCGATACCGCACCAAATTGACGCTCGCAGGCATACTTTTCCACACAATATTGGTCTGAAACGAGAGTTTATAATCAACCATGTATTCAATTTTGACGCCCGCCGCGAGTCGATCCTTTAAGATATCGATAAACTCGATCACATCCATGTTATAGGTTGCAATCCTGATTGACTTTTTTGCCGCCTGGAGGTGTTTGCCAACCACATGGAGGGGAAGGTCAGTTGGTGGAAAATAGGCGCAAAATGACTGATCGGGCGTGCAATTGGCTCCTTCGTACACATCGGCAAGCGCCAGAAAACTCTTGATGTTACCACTGAGCCCTGAACTAGTATCAGAAACATGCGATCCGAGCGAATCGCTAGCCCTTTCCTTACACCCGGCCACTAGGCACGTTAAAACTATGAAAAAAAAGACGTATAAAAATCTCATTGCAGGTCTCCCTAAAAAAGTCACCGACAACCAGATAGCATTTTCATTGAAAGTTCACTCATTCTCTTAGATACGAGCTAAAACGTCCACAACTTTCTCAAGTTGTGCTTTAGAATTATAGACATGCGGCGACATCCTCACGCGTGCAAGTCTATCAGCCATAACTATTTTTTGCTCTTTTAAACTAGTCACTAGCTGGGTTGATGATCGGCCTTCCTTCTCACATGCAACGATACCCGTTGCATGACTTGAGAAGCGATCTGAATAAACCTTGTAACCAATGCTTCGCAAGCCTTCTCTTAAGTGATTTGCGAGTTCGAGAATCCGATTCATGACGTTTTTAAATCCAATTGAATCAAGAAATTCGAGCGACGCCTTAAAATAAACCCAATCATTATAGTTTTCTGAAGAGAATGTAAATCGATCCGCGTTTGTTTTCAACTCGGCTTTATAAGGGAGATATTGCTTGTCATCAGCAACGGAATTAGTCCCCCAAAAAGCAAGCTCCAGCCGATTTAAATTTTCCTTCGGAACGTACATCATGCCAAGCCCAAGAGGACCCATGAGCCACTTCCACGCTGAGAATGCCATGTATGAAATGTGGCATTTTTTCGTGTCTATTGGGACGAGGCCAACACCTTGTGCCCCATCGAGGACAAAGTCAATTCCCCTATCTCGGCATAAAAGCCCAATATCTTCTAGCGGGAGCGGCATCCCAGTACACCAATGAACAGCCGACACGGCAACCACTTTAGTCTTGGGCGTAAGAAGCTTTTTAAGACCACACAGAAACTCCTCCGGGCTCTCGCCTACTGGAGCTGTCTTAATCTGAATCCCTTTCTTTTTCCAATGCCACCATGGATAGACGTTGCTTGGGTATTCATGTTCAAGGAGAATAATTTCGTCACCTTGCCTAAGAGACAGTCCATGAGAAACAAAATTCATGCCTTCTGAGGTGTTATGGATGATCGCGAGTTCATCGGCATCACAATGCAATTCTCGCGCGAGAATTCCTTTAATCGCGTTGGGAACATCGTTCGTTTGCGCAAGAGGCATAGATACGCCCATCCTCGCATAGTCATCCATGTACGCCTTCATGGCTTGCGTGACGTGAATTCCTGCGGGAGTCGTTCCGCAATTATTAAGCCAAATCATTTCTTTGTTAACAAGGTACTGGTCATAGACAAAGTCCCAATTCATTTGGTCATCCTCCGAAAGAAGGTTAGGATCCTCGAATAAGAGTCATCACTTTATTTAATTGCTCGCGGCTTAGCCAAAGCATTGGAATGATGTAAACAATACCACCAATCATCACATTTAATAGCCAGTCGTCCGAATTAATCAGAGCTAAGACAAAAGCCATAAAAATCGCGGGAATAAAGGTGTTGCGGAATTCAATCCAAGGAAGCCTTGAAAGAAAAGGCTTTGAATCTCTTACAACCAAAGCCGCGCCAACGATCTTACCGATAATCATCGCGATGGCGACGCCGTAAAGATTCCAAACAGGTGTCTCAAACAGATGAACCTGGGCAAGTGAAAGAATCGAAGCAACAGCAGCGGCGGCAAGCAAGCTTCGCGCCAATTTCCATGTTGAATTTCGCAGCATAAGAACCTGGAGTCCAAAGACCGTGATCGTAGCGTTGCAGATCGTTCCGAGTACTAAAATACTAAACACTCGCCGCACCTCTGTGAAATCCTGGTCGAAAATGAGCCCCAAGATTGATTGGTCTACAAACCAGATGCCACAGGTAAGAGGAGCCAGGATTGATGAGAGAGCCCAGAAACCAAATCTCAGATAATTTGTTAACTTTTCCTTCTCGCGAATAACGACCATTTCGGAGAAAAACGCAAGAATCACAGCGCCGATGATTTGCAAAATACTATGGGTTACACGGGCTGGCCCGAGATAAAGTCCGAGATCTCGGGCGCTATAGAAACGTTCTACGACGAACAAATCAAGTCTTTCCATAAAAATCATAAGAAAATAAACAACAGCGAAGAGCCACGAGCTTTTCACAATCACCAACATTCTTTGCCAAGAAGGCCACTTGGGAGGATAGAGCCTCATGCAGTAGAAGGTGGTTAAGCAATTAAAAACCGCATTCGAAAGAAGCGTCAAGACCGCATATAGAAGGGCGTCGTTCGGTGATGCGATAAGCAGAATGATGAGCGCGAGGCTGAGTAGCTTGGAGACTGCGGAAAAGAAACTTGCGATAGCCATACGCTGGACTGCGATCTGGACCCAGAGGAGTTCGGTACCGCTAAAAAGAAGAGCAAAGCTAAGCGCGATGATGAGTGGAACGTACTGAGAATAGCCCGGAACCTTGAACGCGAGCGTTACAAGCATTCCAAAAACGACACATGCATGGATCAGCTTTAAAGCCAAAATGTCACCGATGAGTGCGCCAATTTTTCCGCTGTCATTACGACCTAACGCTCCAATAGTCACCGTTCCGTAATTATTGTAGCCGGCAACCACGAGAGGAATAGCTACTTCAATGATGGAGATCCCAAACTGGGCGTAGCCGAAGCCCTCAATGCCAACTTTGCGCTGAGCAAAATGCATCATAAGAAACGGGATGAATTTGTTTAGTAGTTCTACGGTAATTCCCGCGATAACAGTGATAGATAGTCGCTTTTTGTTGTCCACGGTGATAAGGATTGATTTAATAATGTTTAAAGCTTGAAACCGACTGAAGAAAACGCTATCACAGGCAAACAGGCTGTACAACCAAAATTGATTAAAATGGGGTGCATATCACATGAGTAGCGAGCAAATAAAACCGCAAGCTGAGCTTAAACGCGTCATCGGACCGATCACTGCCGTGGCCGTGATCGTAGGATCGATCATTGGAGGGGGGATTTTTAAAAAGCCTCAAGTGATCGCGCAAAACATCCAGCATTTCGACGTCGCAATGCTTGCATGGGTGATTGTCGGTGTTTTGACGCTCTTCGGATCTCTTGCACTTGCAGAATTGATTGCGATGAGGCCACGCGCGGGCGGGAACTATGTTTTTCTTAAAGAAGGATACGGCCCGATTTGGGGCTTTCTCTGGGGTTGGGTCGAATTCTGGATCCTTCGCGCAGGATCGACAGCCGCTCTTGCAACGATTTCTATCGAATCGATCAATGAGATTTTTAAGGCCTCTCATGGTCTTGATACCTGGGAACAAAAGTGGGCCACCATCGCGATGATCGCATGTTTAGGTTTAGTGAACTCGGTTGGCGTCCGGTGGAGCGGATTTGTTCAGAATCTTACGACTTGGCTTAAGGTCGGAGCACTCATTTGCATCTTATTTCTTCCGTTTTTTTTCGGAGAAGCATCGGTTCAAAATCTCATCGCACCGGGACCAGCACCCAAAGCAGGTCTTCTCGTAGGTTTCGGGGCTGCTCTTCTTAGCGTTAATTGGGCTTATCGCGGCTGGATGAATTTAAGTCCCCTTGGAGGAGAACTTAAAGACCCCCAAAAATATGTGCCACGCGTGCTCTTCTGGGGCATCGGATTCGTGATGCTGATCTACATTGCTGTCAACATCGCTTATGCCTTTGTGCTTTCTCAGAACGAAATTGCCCAGTCGAATCATGTGGTCGCAGTCACGTTTATCAGGAAACTGTTTAGTGTTTATGGCTCTGGCATCGATAAATTCGCAGTTGGAATTATTTCAGTGGCCATTGCCATTTCCGCCATGGGGAGTTTGAATGCTGATATTTTAGTGGGGCCGAGAACTTATTATGCCCTAGGGCGTGATGGTCTCTTCCCGAAATTTTTGGGGCGCGTGCACCAAGGGTTTAACACCCCGGCTCTTGCAATCTTGGCGCAGGCTTTTTGGGCGATCATTCTCGTACTCGGAGCGGATATTATGCGCGAGTCACCACTGGAAAATCCATTCGATACTTTGACGGACTAAGTCATGTTTGGGGCTATGATTTTTGAAACTATGGTGATTGCGGCTGTCTTCCGCTATCGAAAGCTTTTCCCGGAAATGCCTCGCCCCTATCGTTGCTGGGGGTATCCTTACGTCCCCATCATATTTGTGCTAGTGTCCTCGCTCGTCGTCATCAACACGCTTTATGATCAACCGACTAAGTCGATTGCAGGTCTTATTTTTATCGGTATCGGAGCGCTTGTTTACTTCGTACAAAAAAAACACGCCATTATTGAGGTTTAATCTATGTCTGACCAACATGATACGATGAACAAATCCGACTCTTTCGATGTGGTGATCATTGGATCGGGTCCTGGTGGTTATGTTGCCGCAATTAAGGCCGCACAACTCGGGATGAAGGTTGCTCTCATCGAAAAATATGGGACTCTTGGCGGAACGTGTCTTAATGTCGGTTGCATTCCTTCAAAAGCGCTTCTTGATTCGAGCGAACGTTACTTCGAAGCTAGTCACAAATTCAAAGATCACGGTGTTGTTTGTGAGAGCGTGAGTTTTGACTTTGACATCATGCAAAAGCGTAAGACGGACGTCGTCAAAACAATTACGCAGGGCGTGCGATTCCTCATGAAAAGTAACAAGGTGACTTGTTTTGAGGGGGTCGGTCAATTTGTTGATCCTTATACCGTGCGTGTTACATCCGGGGAAGACGGCGGAAAAAAGACGGATGTTAACGGTAAAAACATCATTATTGCAACAGGCTCAAAGCCTGCAGGTCTCAGAGGAGTCGATTTAGATAAAAAACGAGTCATCTCTTCCACCGAAGCGTTGTCACTTTCTAAAATCCCAAGGTCGATGGTGGTCATTGGGGCGGGTGCGATCGGACTTGAAATGGCCTCGATTTATGCAAGACTCGGGACTCAAGTATCTGTCGTCGAATATCTTGATACCGCCGTCCCCATGATGGATCGAGATCTTGGAAGAGAGCTAACCCGTGTTATGAAAAAAGAACTCGGCATCGCGTTTTACTTTAACACCGCAATCCAAAAGGTCGATTGTGCCTTTGAGGCAGTTAAGGTCACTGGAAATTTCAAGGAGGGAGAAAACCTTCAAATTGAGGCAGATTACTGCCTCGTTTCTGTGGGAAGAAGGCCTTATCATGAGGGAGTCGGTCTTGATGTTGTCGGCGCTTCGGTTGATGAACGCGGCCGCATCGAAGTCGACGATAGTCTTCGAGTCAAGACGGCAAAAGGGTTTTCTCATATCTACGCCATCGGTGATGTTATCGCCGGACCAATGCTCGCGCATAAAGCGGAAGAAGAAGGGATTTTTGTCGCGGAACTGCTCGCTGGACATCAGCCTAAACCTAGTCATATTAGTCACACGTTGATTCCGAGCGTTGTTTACACTTGGCCCGAAGTTGCCTCGGTAGGCCTTACCGAAGATCAACTAAAGATGGAAGGTGCGTCTTACAGCGTCGGAAAATTTCCATTTCGCGCGAGCGGACGCGCAAGGGCTGCAGGAGAAATAGATGGGTTGATCAAGGTTCTGGCTGACACAAAGTCGGGGCGAGTTCTTGGAGTCCACATGATGGGCCCAAGAGTTGCAGATATGATTGCGGAGGCTGTTATCGCGATGGCTCATGAGATCACGGCGCACGATATAGCAGCAGCATCTCATCCTCACCCGACCTTTTCGGAGTCCTTTAAAGAAGCTTGTATGATGGCCGCTACGGGACGCGCGATTCACGTTTAGTTTTAACGGAACTATGAGTGAGGAAGTAAAGCATGGGATCTGAAAAAAAAGGAAAGTATTGGGTTGGCTTTGATCTTGGCGGAACAAAGATGATGGCCATCATCATGAACGAGGATTTTAAAATTTTGTCTCGTATCCGAAAAAAAACCAAAGGCTACGAAGGTGTGAAGCTTGGCCTTGATCGAATGATGGAAACGATAAAAGAAGCTCTCGTCGAAGCCAAGGTTATCATCAAAGAGATACGAGGTGTTGGCGTCGGATGCCCTGGACCGCTTGACCTGGACAAGGGGATCCTGATTGAGACACCCAATTTAAAGTGGAAGAATGTCGAGCTTAAATCGATTTTAAAGAAGGAATTTGACTCCGATGTTGCCATCTTAAACGATGCGGACGCAGGCGTGTATGGAGAATATCGATTTGGCGCCGGGAAAAACCAACGGTGTGTGATTGGTGCCTTCTGTGGAACGGGGATTGGCGGCGGCTGCGTTTACGAAGGGAAGATTATTCGGGGTAAAAACAGTTCTTGCATGGAAATTGGCCACCTACCCGTTGTCCCTATGGGACCTCTTTGTGGTTGCGGGAAGAAGGGCTGTGTTGAAGCCATAGCAAGCCGTCTTTCAATTGCTGCAGCCGCTTCTAAGGCGGCATTTCGAGGAGAAGCCCCGAAACTTTTGGAGCTTGCAGGAACCGATATCGAGAGAATTAAGAGTACCACGCTATACGAGGCCATCAGAGGAGGCGATAAAGCTGTCGAAAAGATTGTAAAGGACGCCGCCTATCAGACCGGGATAGCGCTCGCTGGAGCCGTGAATCTCCTTGCTCCTGACGTGATCGTTCTAGGAGGAGGACTGGTTGAAGCTATGCCCGACATCTTTGTCGAAAATGTGAAAGCGGCAATCAACTACCAAGCCATGTCGTCGCTTGCAGCCAACGTAAAGGTCACCTCAGCCAAGCTGGGAGATGATGCCGTGGCGATGGGTGCGGCTGCTTGGATTGAACAACTATAAACTCAATTGGCGTAAAAGCCTTCTATCGCTTAGACTTAATCTTCGTCATTGTCTTATGGCTTAATCGTGATCTCTTTTCTGAAG
>CAILAO010000009.1 GCA_903832105.1 uncultured Pseudomonadota bacterium
CGGTCCACTTGAGCAGTTTCTTCTGTCCAGCGACTTCTACAACTTCTGCTTCAGATACTTTGCGAAAGCCCTGCCACCTGCGAGGAGCTGGCTTTCCACTACGAATCAGCTTTGACAACCAGAAGAAACGTCGTCCCGCAACAGCGAAACAAATTAGTGATACTCCGAGTCCGATGACGATTCTTGCTAACACGTTGATTCCTCTTCGTTAGTTCTTTTTAAATTGATAACTGTGTTTTCTAAACCAATGTATTTTAGAATGATTTTATCTTTTACAAAAAAACAGTCGGATCTAGGCACCGCAGAAGGTTCTCGTTGGGTGAGGAGCGGCAATCGTCTTTTCAGTTTTCATGATTATGATCCACTTGCAAGGGTACTTACTGAAGTTCAAATCATAGATCTTGGTGAATTCTTTAGACCCATAAAGATTTTGAAAGGGCATCAGGCAAAGTTTTTATCTGAAAAGGGCGAATGGACATTGTCAGATGTTTCTGTTGGCTGGTATAAACCCGATGGAACGTTGAGCCATATCGAACCCGCTAAAGCAACAGTTGACATATCTCTTCCCTTCGACCCTGATAAATTGAAAAGAGAAAGACGCGAAACCAGCGAGCTTAGCATTAGTGAGTTGAATGATTTAATTACAAGAGGTGAGCGATTAGGACTTAATATTTTGCCTTTTAAGGTGGAGTGGCACATTAAGTTTGCCTATCCTCTGGCGGCTCTTATCGTGAGTCTTATTGGTCTCCGGTTTGGGTACCGATCAGAAAGATCTGCTGAAACGGCGAAGGGAGTGTTACTAGCGTTCTTCATAGGTATTAGCTATTGGTTTGTGTTAATGGCAGGACGAGCTCTTGGTAAGAGGGGAGATATCCATCCCTTTGTTGCTGCATGGCTCCCAAATGTATTGATCCTCTTTGTCATCGTATTAGATACCCTACGTCTACGACGAGCCGCTTGAGCCAACTTAGTCTCAGGGCGTGTGCTCATTTTGGTGAGGGGAACATCAGAGACGCCATCGACTGTTACCAAAAGTACGATACAGCCGCCTTCTATCACCACGCAAAATGTTGATTAAACAGAATACACCAGCAAAGCCCCTCCCGAGCAAGGTATCACAGGTTATTTGTTTTCTCATTGGCCGAGTTAAATTGTCGTATTTTCCTCGTCGCCGTCATCAGAGCTTTCTTCAGCATCGGACGAGTTTCTTAAGTTGGCGTTTTTCGCGTTGTATTCCATTTCCTCGACGAGGGCGTCGATATCGCAGGCTTTACCAAGGCATCCGTAAATTGATTGGACACGCTTGATGTCTCCACCTGAAAGTTTGCGTGTGGCCAATCCCTCACCAATATAGAGGGATGGGTTCATGATCGAATGGCCGTCAACCGATTCTTCGATGTGCGCGAGTCCTAGTAGGTGGCCAAGCTCGTGAAGGGCTAAGGACTCCATGTCGACCACTTCGCGCGTTCCGTCCGAAGTGAGTTTTAGGCTGTCACCGATGAGGTAAAGCTGTGTATTGTACCGAATATCTGACGTGTCGATCGTTGACTCGTCTTTCGCGTCGTTTTGCCAGATTGTCGTAGCCAGAACTTCTTTTGGCTTGCCTGTTTTATCCCAATCAAAGTCGAGATAGTTGCCATTTACGGCGTCTTCTAGGGAACTGTACAAGTTCTTGAATGAGTCGCCGTCAATGCCGTCATGAATGCCCTGATATTGGAAAAGTCTTTTCCCTACGGACCATTCCCATCGCTTCATAGCCGTTTCAAGAAGATTTTTTTGCTCTTTAGAAACACCTGTTCCGACTTTAAATGGGATCGGTAGTTTCTTCCAACCATTTGATGCGTGGATGCCGTAAGCTGGAGACGAAGGGTTTTGCTCGACTCGCTTTGATATCTCTGGATCAATATCGTTTTGAAGCGACACTTTATACATTTGAGCACCGCAAGCGATGAATCCACCGAACAAAAGGAGTGAAACGCCAAGCACAGCTATGTATCGGATGATTGTTAATTTACTCATAGTGACACTCCTTATTTATAATGACTGAACCGTATACTGACCCCCAACATGTTCCCCTCTTACTATCCTTTTCGTCAGATTTTTGAAAAACTTTAGCTAAAATTAAAAACACCATTAAATCCCAAACAAAACAAATGCTTAAGATTGCTCTGTGACCCGTAAAAATAGTTGACAGGGAGGAGCTTGGACAAAAGGGGGGCCGTCGGCATAAAATAGTAGAGAGAAGTTAGGGACTTATCGAATATTTGGCAACGTGCTTTTATGATTGGAGAATTTTGGGTAGGATGGGTAGCGGGGGAATGGTAGGTAGGACTTAAGGAGGGATTAAAAAATGGGATCAGGATCTATGAATTCAAGAAGAAAGCTTCTTCTCGTCGTTATGGACGGCGTTGGTTATAAAGATGACGATTTTGGGAATGCCGTAAATCTTGCCCCAAGACCGTATATGAAGTTTCTCGAAAAAAATGGCCTTTTTACCCTTCTTAAAGCCCATGGGACCTACGTCGGACTTCCGAGCGACGCCGATATCGGAAATAGTGAAGTAGGTCATAACGCCCTAGGCGCAGGGACAATCTTTGACCAGGGCGCAAAGATTGTCCAAAAAGCGATTGAGACAGGAACACTCTTTCAAGACGAGCCATGGAAAAAACTCGTTAAGTTTTTAAAGGCCGGGAGTGGCACTCTTCACTTCCTCGGAATGCTTTCGGATGGGAACGTACATTCACACGAACAGCACCTTTATGGAATGCTTCGTCAGTCAAAAAAAGAAGGACTGAAGCGCGTCAGAATTCATGTTTTATTCGATGGAAGAGATGTTGGTGAGAAGAGTGCTGAAGTCTATGTTGATAGACTCGAAAAAGTGATGGCAGAGTTGAGATCTCCTGACTTTGATATTAAAGTCGCATCGGGCGGTGGTCGAATGCATATCACGATGGACCGTTATGATGCTGATTGGACAATGGTTGCGAGAGGATGGAAAACCCATGTACTTGGTGAGGCGGATCAGTTCCAATCGCTTCCTGCGGCACTCAAAAAATTTCGCGAGAACCCTGATCTCACCGATCAATATCTTCCCGCTTTCGTCATCTCGGAGAACGGAAAACCTGTTGGACCGATCAATGATGGCGATGGTGTCGTCCTCTATAATTTCAGGGGAGATCGCGCGATTGAAATCTCAAAAGCATTCACGGAGAAGGATTTTGAACACTTCGATCGCGGGCGAAACCCCAAGGTTTACTTTGCTGGGATGATGGAATATGACGGGGATAAACACATTCCCGAGCACTATCTAGTCAGGCCGCCTTCGATCAAAGATACCTTGTCCGAATACTTGGTTAAAAATAAAATCAGACAGTTTGCTTGCAGCGAAACGCAAAAATTCGGCCACGTCACCTACTTCTGGAATGGCAATAGGACGGGCTATTTTGACGAGAAATTCGAGGAATATATCGAGATTCCGTCAGACGAAAATATCACGTTCAATCTCAAGCCATGGATGAAGGCTTACGAAATTACTGAGCTCGTAATTAAAAAGATAAAAGAAAACGCCTTTGACTTCGGGCGCATCAACTATCCTAACGGCGATATGGTCGGGCACATGGGAAATCTCGAAGCGGCGATCGTGGCGGTCGCAACTGTCGATCTCATGTTAGGGCGTCTAATCCACGCAGTGAAAGAGACCGATTCGCTTCTCATTGTAACGGCAGACCATGGGAATTCTGACGAGATGTTTGATGCCAAGGCGAAAGACTTTCCGAATTGGCAAACGCTTCCTCTCGACAAAAGACCGAAGCCCAAAACAGCACATACACTGAGTCCAGTACCTTTTTTCATCTATGACCCTCGAGGGATCGGTCAACGCGCTTTGGCAAAACAAGTCGAACCGAAGACCCTTGGCAATGTCGCGAATACTGTGATTCAGCTTCTGGGACTCCCCTTCAAAGAAAACTATCTTCCAAGTTTACTGGAAAGATCATGAGGGCTCCTATGAAGCATCGAAAGAAAAAATGTTCCTCTAAAATGCCGAACCTTGTCGAAGCTGCGCGAGAATTCTCTGCTTTTATTAAAACGATAGCGAAGCTTCGGGACCCCACTAAGGGGTGCCCCTGGGACTTAGACCAAACGCACCTTAGTCTCAGGCCCTTTATGCTTGAGGAGGCTCACGAGGCGGTTGAAGTCATGACGAGTGACCATCAATCAAAAAAGAAAGGCATTCACAATCCAATTTGTGAGGAGCTGGGAGACGTGCTGCTTCAGGTGATTCTGAATGCGCAAGTCGCCACGGATAACGGAACATTTTCGATTGCCGACGTGGCTCGGGTGATCAATGAGAAGATCATTAGGCGTCACCCCCACGTTTTTGGAGGGAAACGAAATCGTTCAAATGTGACGTCCGCAGTTCAAGTCAAAGAGCAGTGGGACCAAATCAAAAAAGTCGAAAAAGGCGGCAACAAGAAGAGGGGCGAGGTCACGCCTCATCAATCGGATAAGAGTCTTTTCACCGATGCAAACACTAAGACGTTTCCCTCCACCCTTCAAGCGCTTCGCATTGGCAAGATTGCTGAATCGATTAATTTTGATTGGCCGGATTCGGAGCCGGTCTTTAGGCAGCTTACCTCAGAGGTCCAAGAGCTTGAGAGAGAATTGACAAAGAAGAAAAAGGTAGATCTTGATAAAGTCAAAAAGGAAATAGGCGATGTCTACTTCACACTGGCACAGCTTTGTAGGCACCTCAAAGTTGACCCTGAGACCGCCGCGCTTGATGGCAATCGAAAGTTTCTGAAGCGTTTTTCTGCTCTCGAAGGGCTTGCACGCAAGGAAAAAGTCGAGTTGGCTAAGACTAACATGAAAACTTTGGAAGCTCTCTGGATTAGGGCAAAGAAGTTGGAAAACTAAATAGTCTTTAAGACAAAATCTTCGAAAGATAATGACCAGTATAACTTGCCTTCGCCTTTGCGACTTTTTCCGGGGGACCTTCAGCAATCACGCGTCCTCCGCGTGCACCGCCTTCGGGGCCCAAATCAATATTCCAATCAGCGGTTTTTATGACATCGAGATTATGCTCGATCACGACCACCGTATTTCCCGCTTCGACAAGGCGCTGTAAGACGGAAAGAAGCTTCTTGATGTCATCAAAGTGAAGTCCCGTAGTCGGTTCATCAAGGATGTACAAAGTCTTTCCAGTGTCGCGCCGCGCAAGTTCTCGTGAGAGTTTCACGCGTTGAGCCTCACCGCCAGAAAGGGTGGTTGCGGGTTGACCCAGTTTTATATATCCAAGTCCGACTGCAGAAAGAGTTTCGAGAATTTTTAAAATTTTCGGATGGTGTTTGAAAAGTTGAGCCGCCTGGTCAACAGATAAATCCAAGACATCAGCAATAGAATGAGATTTGTACTGCACATCTAACGTTGCTGCGTTGAATCTTTTTCCTTTACAAACTTCGCAGGGGACAAAAACATCTGCTAAAAAGTGCATTTCGACTTTGATGTAACCGTCTCCCTCACAATGATCGCATCGCCCACCTTTGACATTAAATGAAAAACGGCCCTTGGCATAACCACGAGTTTCAGCTTCTGGCAGAAGCGCGAAAAAGTCACGAATGAGATCAAAAAGTTTTGTGTAAGTTGCGGGATTACTGCGAGGCGTTCGTCCAATGGGGGCTTGATCAATGTCGATGACTTTATCGATTTGATCTGCGCCGAGAATATTTTTGTGGCTTCCGATTTCAGAGGACACCTCCAAACCAAGTTTTTTTTGCAAGGCCGGGAATAAAATTTGATTAATTAGCGTGGATTTGCCAGCTCCCGAAACCCCTGTCACACAGGTCAGAAGCCCTAGAGGGATCCCGACATCACAGTGAGCAAGATTATTTTCAGAAGCTCCTATGATTTTGAGCCAACCATTTTTAGGGGGACGTCTTTTTTCCGGAATCGGTATTGTTTCGAGACCCGAAAGATACCTCGCTGTGAGTGACTTTTGATTCTTTTTAAAGTCTTGCGGGTTTCCCTCAGCAACGATTTGTCCCCCAAGATGACCAGCACTAGGCCCAAAATCAACAATCCAATCTGCAGATTCAATGGTTTCCCGATCATGCTCGACCACGATTAGGCTGTTACCTAAATCACGCAAATGACGAAGAGTCTTTAGGAGACGCTCATTATCTCTTTGATGAAGACCGATCGAGGGTTCGTCCAAAATATATAAAACACCCGTCAGTTCAGATCCAACTTGCGAAGCAAGCCTTATCCGCTGAGCTTCGCCACCGGAAAGAGTTGGACCGCTTCGAGCAACCGTCAGGTATTCTAGTCCAACATTAGAAAGAAAGGTCAGCCGGTTTACGATTTCTTTAAGAAGTTCTTTAGCAATAATCCCCTGATTTCCCGAAAGATCAAGGTTTGAGAAAAACGCTTTTGCTTCCTCAACGGTGAGTTCACTTGCATCGATAATAGATTTCTTTCTGATTTTAACGCAAAGAACCTCAGGTTTTAGGCGTTGTCCCCGACAGACGTCGCAAGAATGACTCGACATATAGCGAGCATACCAAGTCTTCATCTCGTCAGATTTTGTTTGTCGATAGCGGCGCATCAAAACATTAACTAAACCCTCGAATTCGCTGTTCCATAAAACTTCGCCCTTTGAATGCTTCCACTTGAGCTTAAGTTTTCTATTTTTTGAACCGTAAAGAAGGACATCTTGCTGCTCTTTCGGGAGCTTGCTCCACGGTGTATTCCAGTCAAATCCCCATTGCTTCCGCATCGCCGTGAACTGACCCATACCCCAAGAATCCTGCCGATCATCGCCACTCAGAAAATAGTTACGCCAAGGAACGACCGCACCTTCCGCAATAGAAAGACTTTTGTCGGGAATGATTTTGTCTGGGTCCATGGAAAGAATTGACCCCAACCCATTGCAGTTAGGGCACATTCCTAGTGGTGCGTTGAATGAAAAAAGCGGCGGGTCAAGTCTAGGAAAGGCAAAACCACAGCATGTCCTCTCCTCGCTCATGTGAATGTCCTGACGATCCGCAACGTGAATAATCAAGTGACCTCGCCCCAGTTTTAAAGCGGTTTCAATGGAATCGCTAAGACGAGCTCTAAATTCATCACTACGTTTAATCGCGAGTCGATCGATGACGGCATCAATATTGTGTTTTTTGTGTTTGGAAAGATTTTGGACATCATTAATTTCGTGGAGAACCCCGTCAATTCTCACTCGAGCAATTCCCTCGCTTCTTAGCTTTTGAAAAAGCTCCCGATACTCTCCTTTTCTATGCTCTACAATTGGTGAAAGAAGTATGAAATTTGTCCCCACAGGAAAATCCATGATAGCTTGAACCATCGATGAGGCGCTGCCTTGACCGACTTCTTTGCCGCAGATATGGCAGTGTTGAACTCCGACGCGCGCCCACAGGACACGCATATAATCATAGATCTCAGTAATTGTACCGACCGTTGACCTGGGGTTCTTACCGGCGGCTTTTTGCTCGATCGAAATTGTTGGAGAAAGTCCATGCATTGATTCGTATTTAGGCTTTTCCATCTGTCCTAAAAACTGCCTTGCATATGACGATAGAGACTCAACGTAGCGCCTCTGGCCTTCCGC
>CAILAO010000010.1 GCA_903832105.1 uncultured Pseudomonadota bacterium
ATTGCGAGGTCAACCAAGGCATGTGATGGAAAAACTCGGTATCGACGACGAATTGGCCATGTCGCTTTTAGATATTAAAAATCAGACGGAATTTGCCAAGCGTTTTGGTATCAAGGATCTTGGTACTTTGACGGAATGGAATAAGAGAATAAATGAGAACGGTGGTCTAATGAAAGACATTGTCGGTTGGGCCAAAAAACTTACCCCGAATGTCATCTCTGCCCTCTATCGGGAAACAACCAAAAATGGTCGAGCGGCTGAGGTCAAAGCTTGGATGGAAATAATCGAAGGGATGTAATAATAAAAATGAATATGTATGAAGAAAACAAAAAAAGTCTAACACTAGATGAAGCCGCGATCATCCTATCTGACACCTTACAGGAAGTGGCTGAGAGAAGAACTACAATTCGTAGGGCTTTAGCCATATCCCGACTAGCCCTCGCCCTATCCAAAGTAATTGAAATACAAAATCTCCGAGATCGGGTCGAATTCCTTGAGCAAACGTTAAAGAAGAGAAAATAAGATGAGAAATTTATCAACCATGTTAAATAGAGGAAATCTTACGCCTCGCGAGCGGTATATTCTTCTCATTCAAAATGATATTCACCGAGCTA
Source organism: uncultured Pseudomonadota bacterium (assembly GCA_903832105.1). Lineage (GTDB taxonomy): Bacteria > Bdellovibrionota_B > Oligoflexia > Oligoflexales > CAILAO01 > CAILAO01. The sequence goes on from CAILAO010000010.1 coordinate 615, forward strand.
AAACCGGTAAGGATGTTTTAACCCCAGCGGATAAAGAGGCCTTGGAAAATTGGAAGGCTCATAACAACACCGAAGCTGATGAATGGAATAGTTTAAATGAAGCATGGAAACATAGTGGACGAATGGAAATTGAAGCCGAGTTCATATATAAGGATGCCCAAGTGTCGTATATGGCCCAACTCCCTATTATTTTGAAGTTGCTTTACTACCCAACTTTTCACAGAATAGGTAAAAGTATTAAAATGTTAGAGGAAATAAAGAGGGTTAATGTTGTCGAAGCATTAGAGATCGTAGCTAGACAAAAAGCAGTAAAAATTAAGGATGGGTTAGATTTTGACTATGCTGTTTATCAATTGGCTTTCGAACTACTAGATACAGACGACCGAAAAAAAATGAACGAATTATATTCCGACATCGAAACCGATCACCAATACCTTGATCAAGAAGAGATTATTGCCAATCTATTTAATGGGAAAGATACCCTTGATCAGGCAGCTAAAGAAAAACTAGCATCTCTTGTGGCGGAACGTGCCTACAATAAATTCGCCAAAGAATATCAGTTGTTCCACTATTTTGCCTGTATACCAATTTTAAAAGTTTCCAAATATTTTCTTACCAGCAAAGGGATAGATATCAAGGAACCTCTGCCACCAGAAAATCAGGAGACTAACGAACGGTCAGAAAATACTTACGAGAGTGTTACAAAGGTCATGGAGGAATACTCAAAGCAACATGGTATTAGTATGGAAGACATGCTTAAGGAAGCCTGCATTCGCTGGATTAATAATGGTTTGTTTGATGAGTATAAACCACTAGCAATCAGCACAGGCGTCGAATTGCTTAAGAAATGGTTTAAAAAACGAGCGGATGCAAAAAATATATTAATGATGCATATAAAGTCTGGAAACTTAAAACTGCGAGAAAGAGGTGAGAAAGAAAATATGCGTGCGAAACTTTACAGTAAAAATCTATATGATCTCGAGCTTCAAAATATGCGTCAGGTTATAGAGAACATAGATGGAGAGATTACTCAGAAATCGGAAGATGTAGAGAGGTTGGCCTTTGAGAAATTCACCGATCCGGTCATTACCGGCGAAAGTCTGTATGCTTGGAAAGAAAATTATGAGTTTATTCAAGAATTCAAGAAAAGAGTCGATGAATATGAACCTAACTTGGGAATCGTATATGCCGATGATGATCCTGGACAACAAAAAAATCACCTTGA
>CAILAO010000011.1 GCA_903832105.1 uncultured Pseudomonadota bacterium
ATATAGGGAAAGGAAACGTTCATTTTTCCAAATATACACTCTTTGGGCGGCTATACATTCTTTTGCTGGCAACTATAAATGAAGCAAAAATTACAGCCGATACTGGCACAAATGATATTAATGACGCCGCTCTCATAGACCTGTTGACACAAGAAAAATTTTACGGACAGTTAAAAACATTCTTCAATGAAATTGCAGCTGCTAAGCTTGCAAATACAGCAAAGAGCTGCTACAAGAAATATCTCAATGATTATAATTGGATACCAGAATTTTTTGCAGAGTGACTGCGCCGAATGTATCGAATTTGCGGTACATCGAGACATAGATATGGGGTAGGGGAGCATAAAAAAAGTCACATAGAGAACTATGTGACTTTTAGGTTCAGTTGATTAACAGATGATTACGGACAACGCATGAGGCCTGGAGCTCTTCCGCCAAGGATGCTGATGTCATTTGTGAAGATGACGTTGTTTGAGTAGCAGCTTGCCACATCGATTTGACCGACGATCGACACGGCGTTAACGCAGTAGAGAGCATTCGGGTTTCCTAGGACCAAGCGAAGACCGCCGATAATATTTGTGGCATTGACCATGATGACCCTTGGACCGACGGATTGATCGACAAACGTGCTGACGCCGAGGACGTTGACGGCAGCGACTCGTTCGCCGTAGACTGGCCAAGCACCGTATGTTGGGACGCCATTTCCTCGGAAATGATCAAAACAAGCAGAAGCCTGACCGTGATCAAAAGCAACGCCTTTTACATCAACTGGTGGCATTTGGGTGGGGCCTTGGCCGACGTCACAAATTTTTCCTGACTTTACGCAGTCATCAACGACGATATTTTGCGACACCGGGAATTGTGCAGGGAATGGCTCGTAATCTTTGCCGCTAACCGGAACTGGTTGATAGACCTCACCGCCGCATGGAGTCGAGCATGGTTCCGCGCAACCTTTTTCGCAGGAACAATTATTTGCGCACGGGACTTGGCCGGGGAATTGACCGGGGAATTGACCGGGATACTGATTAGGATATTGACCAGGATATTGGCCTGGAGTTTGAATTGGGAGTCCTTTATCCGATATGCAGGCAACGTCTTGAGGATTGCTCACGCAAAAATCAGAGGAAAGTTGTTCTTTTGATGCGCCTTGACGGGTAGCCTTTTTAGACGCGAAATCAACGCTTCCACATGCTGTTAACATTAATCCTGTCATGATACAAAGTGCGGTGGGGGCTAAGAAACGATACGGGTTTTTCATTGTCATTCTCCTCATCAATAAGTACATCCACATTGTGAAACCACATTTTTGAGATACAACTTCAAGAGCAAAAGCATCTTCCACAGCGCATCCTAGTTCAGCTCACTTGGCCCCATTCGTATCGAACGAGGAGTGAAAGCCGTCACTAGTCGGCGATCCGCATAATGCAAGTGGTGAGCCAGAATTTTATACCTTGACGCAACTCAAAAAAATTGCTGTAATTTTAATAGATTGTAATAATGCCAGTGTTGTTTAAGTTCGGTTTTGCCGAAATGAGAAAATGCATAGGAAGACTTCTTGTGTCAACGATCTAGACATCTGACCGGGTGTTCATGGCGTGAGGTGTAAGAGATGGTGGTACGACGTGCTTGAAGTGACCTGCTTCCCTGTAAGTGAATTTCAAATGAATGCGTATCTTGTTGTTGATCAAAAGACTCGTGTTGCAGCAGTCATTGATGTAGGAATCGATCATTCGTTAGTGGTGATTCTTTCAAATCAACATCCCGTCCCAGATCTAAAATACGTGTTCATTACTCACGGGCATGTGGATCACGCCGGTGGGCTGGTGCATCTTCAGAAGCAATTTTCCGTGAAAACATTCCTTCCTCTACAGGAGAAGAGCTATTTTGAAACACTTCCTAAACAAGGAACATATTTGGGGCACCCCCAGCTCGATAGACCTTGTGGCATCATTGACCAATATCTTGAAGATGGTGATGAAATTAGCATTGGAGAGTCGATATTAAAAGTGCTTCTCACGTCGGGGCATACACCGGGGCATGCCTGCTATTATACCGAACAGGAGCTTTTTTCTGGAGATTGCTTGTTTGCTGGAAGTATTGGTAGAACCGATACTCCTGGGGGAAATTCTTCTCAGATGAGAGAAAGTCTTAGGCGATTTGGTGTGCTTCCAACTTCTTTAAAGGTATATCCTGGTCACGGACCCTCAACGCTTTTGAAAAATGAATTAGCAAATAATTACTTTCTAGGTTTTCTGCGGCATGAAGGTCGTGGAAGCCGCAGGGAGGATCTGTAGATGCGTCCTTTTTTCGCGCTGTTTTTGCTCATGATTGGAACGTCGAATTTGTTCGCAGTTGAACAGTTCCCACCGATTCTTGCCATGAAAGCAGACTCTGATCAAATTCCTACAATTGTTATCGAACCCGCCTTACGGGATCCCGCTATAAATAAACCGGATGTTGCGAATGATATCGTGGCTGGAAATTTAGACGTCCGCGTGAGCGAACTTGACAAAGCTTTAAAATTGGCCAAGGGACCGCAAAAGGCAAAAGTTCTTACAGAGATGTTGGAAGTCCTGGCAGCAGCGGCTTATTATTATGCGGATACTCAGAGCGGCAAGATTACGCCGAAATCAGGTGATGCAAAAGATGTTTCCAAAACACTGAATGGTGTCAGAACAAAGTTGATTCGTGCTGCCTATGAGTTGGGCCAAGCGTCGAAAAACAATGCTGACAAAGCAAGAGCAAATTATCACGTGGTAGCCACCCGATTTCTATCAGGTCAAATTCAGATTGGTGATCCGGAGAGTTTGAAGAGCGTTACTAGCCATAAACAACTTTCGGTTTACTTGGATAAGCGCGCAAAACTCCTTTTAGCCCTTCAAGACATCGTGGAAGTTGATAGTGACGCGAGTAAGCAAGCATATTTGGAATTAAAAAGTGTAGGGGCAGGTATGTCAACCGAGGGCGCCATTGTGGCAAAACTTGCGATGGCAAAGTACCTTGTGCGTGTCAAGTTGCGCGGGCTTAGACAAGGAGAAAGTAACGAAGTTTATACTTACTATTTGGACGCTGCCAGTGCTTATGTGCCAAAATTGTCGCCCAAACAAAAGGACGCTGTCTTACTTTTCTCCATTGCGGTTTGGCGTGCAGCGGAAGGTTCGAAAGTAGGCTGGGATAAAGCGCCTATTAAACTAAAGTTTTTTGGTGATTCAGATGCCGCAAAGGCTTTGGCAGAAAGGCTGGCTCTTGCGGATTGGGCTGCTACGCGTTATGACGTAGCCATAAGAAAATACGGATTGATAGGAAAAAGCTTTGAAGGAAAGCCACAAGTTATTGCGATTGATCATCGTATTCTCGACATGGATGAGAAACTATATACGATTACCAAGAATCCCTTCATGTATGAGAAGGCTTTACTCGCAATCAAGGAAAAGTATAAAAATCCGGCGATTGCCGGCAAAGGTCGTGAAAAGCAGGTTGCAACAATGCTCGATGAAATCCAATCTTTTCACCGAGACTTGGTTTTTGGAGAAATTGGGAAAGACGCTCCGGGCTCGGGGCAACTGACTCTCAAGCTTGTTCAAAATTATCTTGTAACGTTAAAAGATCCAAAAGAAATTGAGAAAGTCAAAAAGAGCATTGCATCTATATATGTTCGTGACAAGCAATACGTAAAAGCTGTGACGCTTTACAAGGAGTTGGCAAAGGGAAATTCCAAGGAAGCAAAGTCATATTTTTTGCTGGCTGCGGAAGCTCAAAGCGTGGTGTCCGAGTGGCCGAAGAATCCACCATGGGTTGGTTTTGACAAGCAAGTTCATAAGGTCGAGCGAACGGCATTACTGGAGATTTATAGGAAGATTTTTGATATTGAAAAACCAACTACAAAAACGCAGCCGAATTGGCCATTAATTTCACATGTCGGTCTTCTTGAGATTAACCTTGGCCGTCCTGAAAAGGCCTTTGAGATCTGGCTTCCGGCTCTAAAGGTTGCTCCAGAGGGACCCTATGCAGAGCAAATTGCTGGTTTTATCATCACATATAACCAGAAAATGAATAGATGGTTTGACGTCGAATCTGTTGGTCGAATTTGTATGGATCGGGGGCTCAAGCCGAAATATCAGGGTGCTAATGTGGACGTTGCGAATTTTTACGGACAGGCATTGTTCAACATCGGAAAAGATGCTCTTGGCAACAAGAAGTATGAAGTTGCGGCAGAAAAACTTGCGGAATACACCAAAAAGTTCAAACAGACAAAAAATCACGACGAAGCTCTTTTTCTGGTGGCCTCAGCATATCGAGCTTTGGGAAAATTTGGCCCCGCTGTATCGAGCCTTTTGACTCTTGTTGAGTCTTATCCCAAGTCGGGATTTTATAAACAATCCCTGGTTAGTGGGGGGGACATGTCGCGAGGGATGGCGAGCGAAGACAGCGCAATCCTTTTTTATACAAAATTTTTGAGAGCCTATCCTGATGATAGAGAATCAAGAAAAGCCCGAGAAATCCTTTTTCAACTCCACTTAGGTCGAGGAGAGCGCGATAAAGCGGTTAAAATAAATGCTGAGCAAGTTGCTAAAGATGGACCGCAAAAAAAGGGGGAAACTTTAGAGACGCTTTTGGATTTTTATGAGCGTTCTAAAGAGGAAAAGTCGGCTCTTGCGGTCGCCGAAGAGATTTTGAAACTTTCTGTCATTGCTGAAAAGGTCAAAGCACATGCCTTGGGAACAAAGGTTCGTATTCTAGCAAAGGAAGGAAAAATTCCAGATATTCGAGAGGTAGAAAAGGCTCTTTCTGGCTTGAAATCGACAAATGTTGAAATCATGGAGGAACTCCATTTAGCGAGGTTTATACTTGCAGAAAGACTCGTGCAGGAGGTGACTTCTGACGTTACAAGCTCCATTGGAAAGGATCCTTTGGGGGCGTTAAACAAGTTTTTGACAAGACGAAAAGAAGTTGAAGCCAGTTATTTGAAGCTTTGCGAAGGCGGTGGCTCAGGCTATTGCGGTCCTGGGCTTTTTCGTCTTGCAAGGTTTTATGAAAGATTGTCGGGAATCTTTTCGAAAGCCGTTATCGCAGGAAAGCCAAATGATAAAAACGTAGCGACATTTAACGATAAGAAAAAAGCGCTTGTGGATGCTTTAGCTAATGATATTGACAGTTATGACAATAAGGCCGGGATGGCTTTGGCCTCAGGCGCTACAGACCCCGTTTGGACGCGAGAGATTCTGTGGCAGACTTCGGGTGATTGGCTTTTTCAGCGTGTTAGTGGAGAGTTTGGTTCCGGATACATACAATGGAAAGATATCCTGACGAAGCAAGATGCTGGCGGAGCCGGAAAAGGAAAGAAAAAATCTCCTAAGAAGGCGGGGGGTCAAAAATCATGACGTGGCAAGTAAACTTCATCACAAAAGCGCTTTTTATGACGATTTTAATGGTATTTTCTGGATGTACAACTGATCGTGCCGAAAATAAGAAAGCTGGTATTGACAAGGCTTTTGAAACTTCAGATGGTCAAGATGAAATTGCGACGCCCCAGCATATTTCAAAGCCCAAGGCATCTTCGAACAAGGATGATGATACCGGTGGAGATAGTGGCGTCACCGGGGGGGGCGGATCCACCGCCAGTGAAATTGTAAGAACGGACAATGTTGTACAGCAGATTGGAAATAAGTCGCTGGTACTTTCTCGTGTGGGCGCTAAAGAGTGGCTTCAGATTAGCGCATCTCAGGAGGCTGGGGATCGACGCATTTGGGCGTCTTTAGCCGTCGGGGAGTGGGATATAGCATCGAATATTGCAAAGGAGTCCCTTGCTCAGCGCTCGGCTGATCCGCAGGTATTGGTTGTTTTGGTAGCTTCTTTAATCTACGGCAAAAAGTATGAACTTGCACGTTATTATCTGGATGTTCTTGAAGCTCTTCATCCAAAACGACCTGAAATTCCTAATTTTAGGGGACTTTTGCAAGTCATGATTCCAAATGCGAGAATCGCGGACCTGAAGAAAGCAGAAGCCTTTTTCAAATTAGCTTTCCAGAGAGACCCTGATCCGATTGCGGCAGGACTGAATCTTGGCTATCTCTACCTCGATACAGGAAATGCGAAGGATGCGAATGTAGCCTTTAGGACGCTGATGGATCGTTCTTTTGACTTTATTCCAGTCATGATGGGTTACGGTATTTCCTTCTGCAGGCTCGGTCAATATGACAAGGCAAAAGGTATTTTTGAAGCTGTTCTTAAGAAAAAGCCCAATCACGGCCAAGCATCTTATTATCTTGGGCTGGTTTACTGGAAAGGTTATAAGAAGGTTGACAAAGCTAAAGAGTACCTTCAAAAAGCCGTGGCAGAAGTAAGAGATCCCGTGATGCAAGAAAAGACGCAAGCCCTGATGGGTAGGATGCAGTAAAGGTTAATGCGATTTTGATAAGTTACCTTTGCGTGCACATTAAAAACAATTGACGGCAGATATTTTCACCACGGATCAGGTTCAGGTGGTGGATTAACAAACTCTCGACTCTTTGGATTTGGCAAGTAGAAGTCCGCGCCACGAACAACATCCCAGTAAAAAGCTTCGGCATCCTTCTTTTTTGTGAACTCGACATAAGCTTCACGAAATTCTTTTAATGCGGGAATCGTATAGTTTACATAGATACGATAAATTCCATTGGGTCGAAATTCGAACCACACTTTGTTCGCATTGTAGGCAGCAGCGCTTAAGGAATAGAAAATTGAGAGAACAAATATTGCGATTTGAACGATCATTTTTCTAGAAAACATCATGGCGCGATAAACCTTTCAAAAAATCGTTGCTGAGAAGTTATCGGATGATTTTAGAAAAGATTTAGGGGGTTTTAAAATCGGACGGAAAAAGTCTTTTCCCCTACTCTAGTAGAAAATGTTCAAACTATAGGCATGATGGCAATATTTCCCCTCTTTCTTGAGAAGTAAGTGTTTTTCTAAAAAGCCTGAGAGGAAACGATGGCAAACAAATGTCTATTTTATAGGCTTTCTTGGTAAGGTATTCGTAACAGCGACAGCATATTCGTTGTTGCGGCGTATTTACCGTGCAGCAGCAACAAAAATGCCGGTGTTACGGTGTCGTTTCCGTGCCTTTTCCCCCATTCTTTCCAGCAAATTGGCTATTTTTCATTTTGCAAGCAATGTCCGTTCAAAAAACACCTGTATTTTGAACGAAATTTTAAATGCAGTTTTCTATAATTAATTCAATGTGATATGATTGTTTTATAGGGTTTTTTGAACGTGATAGTAGGCTTCTTAGGTGGAAAAAATGCAAAAATCTAAGATTTCGCGATCAAAAAAATTTTGAGGTCAAATAGTAAACAGATTCTAGCAGAGGGCACATAGATGGAACGGATTGCTCTTTATTATCGTGTTTCAACAGATAAACAAGATTTGGAAAGTCAAAAGCATACTGTGGAAAAGTGGTTAGGGGAGTTACCTGAGAAGGAGAGGCCTAAAAAGGTCTATGTTTTTGAGGACGAAGGATTTTCCGGAAAAGATCATGGAAGACCGGGGTTGAAAAAGATGATGCAAGCGGCAGCAAAGAGAGAGATCGATACGATTGTCGTGTATCGTCTTGATCGATTTAGTAGAAATGCAACTATTGCAATTAAAACAATTCTGGAACTTGATGAGTATGGGGTAGGGTTTATCTCTGTCACACAGCCGGTTTTAAACTTGGGGCATAGTAATCCTTTTAGACGGACTATGTTGGCGGCGTTTGCGGAAATTGCGGAAATAGAGCGCGAGACGATCGTTGCCAGAGTAAAAGCAGGGCTTGATGCCGCGAAAAAGAAAGGGACCAAACTAGGGGCGCCGATAAAAATAACGGGTGAGAAAAAAGAAGAAGCTTTAAAGCTTCGAGAAGAGGGACTTCCGTTCAAAGTGATTGCAGAGCGTTTAAGTCTCAGTGTTGGATCAGTTCATAATCTTTTAAAGGGGTAGGGATACCTGATGGGATATGTTTCGCTTTTCGCCGTAGCTTTTGCTTTGTCCCTTGATGCATTTGCTGTTTCGATTGTCTGTGGAATAAAGCTAAAACAGCTATGGATTAAGAAATTTACAAAGATTTCGTTATTTTTCGGTGGTTTCCAGGCAGGCATGCCACTTGCTGGATGGCTTGTCGGATATCTCGTTCAGGACTTTATTTCACAATATGCAGCATGGATTGCAGGTCTTGTTTTTTTAGTGTTAGGTATGAAAACCTTAGTAGAGGCTTATCGAGGAAAACATCATAGTCAAAGTTGTGAGCAGTGTACCTGTGATGATTGGTCCTGTCTTATTAGTCTCGCGACAGCGACGAGCATTGATGCATTTCTTGTGGGACTTGTTCTTGCCGTATTTCAAATTCCGCTTATCATTTCCGTGGGGACCATTGGACTTGTTACTTTTGTGATTTCTTTTATAGGATGCCTAATCGGTAATAGGGCTCACCACGTGGTTGGGAAAAAGGTTGAATTTGTGGCCGGCCTTATTTTGATAGCGCTTGCCATAAAAGAGTTTCTGGCTATAGCCTAACCGAAAATACACTCTCACCCCATCTATCGCCTGATAGACAATAGAGCTATGACATTTATATTTACTAAAGCGTTTTTGTAATTATGAAAATATGTAATTACCGAGGACGCGCACAGCGGAAGCCGACATACCACATCGAAGCGGAGCCCGACCTGGTCAGACTGAGCGTGAACACCCCCGCACTGGTAGAATTATCCCAAGCGCCGCCACGACAGGGAGCCGCGGGGGCTCCATCAAACCAACCAAAGGTCGTCCCGTTATAACCATTAGCAGAGCCGTTGATGTTATACGTTATATCGTCCTTACCTAACATCGTTGGATATTGGGCCATTCCTTGAGTAAATCCACTCTTCACGCCTGCTTGCTGGCCGTTCATGTCCGTCCATTCCTGGAGGTTCCCCACCATATCATGAACGCCAAAACGGCTGATACAGGCATTTGTATCACCTGAAGTCGCTCCGGCCCTATTTGTCGGACGCGCTCCATTTGCGGCCCTGGTCCAGTTGCCACTTCCTCCGCTTGCGGTGGTATTGCATCTTGCCGCCGCAGCATCAGTTGATAGTCCGCCACTCGTACCACCAGTTCCTGGACTTGCGCCGGGATCAGACGTGCCCGTCGCGGCAAGCTGCCATAAACTGTCGGGAATAAGCTGCTTTCCACTCATCGCACAGGCAACAGAGGCTTGATACCAGGTCAATCCCCTTGCTGGAATGACGTCTGGTTTTGATACGGCATAGACTGCGCTGCTGCCCGAACCATCCCTATTAAGGCTCGCCGGAAGATTGCCAGCATCGGGATAATAATAGTCGCTGCTTAATCCGTCTGAAAAATACTGCGTTCCCGTGCCGTCCGCGGCTGACCAAATGCTTGCTTCATATTTATCCACGCACCAAGTGCCGACTGCCACCATCACGTCGTTCGCGTTGCCGGTATCGCATGAGCGGTCTTTTGATCTTTGCCAAGCAATGTTGCCAGTATCGTCAACAGCAAGAACCTTGCCCTTGTTGCCAGCGCCAGCACCTGAAAGTTTCGTCACGTCAATCGCAGCACTTGCGTTAACGTGTGAATTTGAAATCGAGCCAGAGTTGATCTTGGCCGAGGTCACCGCGTTATTTGCGATCGTGAGAGCGCCTGATGAGGCAATTGTCGCATCACCAGACAT
>CAILAO010000012.1 GCA_903832105.1 uncultured Pseudomonadota bacterium
CAGCATTGTAGAGCCTATGCCTTGTCTCTTTATCTAAAAGGGTTTTTCCATGAAATGCAATTTTGACATACTTATGGCAATCAACTTTAAGGAGGTTACCACGGTCAATATCCACCAAGAGTCCCCGAATAACAAAGTCCGGAATGAATTTGAGGTTGGCGAGTTCCTCAGGATAACCTGCCGCAACAAACTTCTTAACCGTTTCGTAAAAAGCAAGCTCTTCGAACGTTTCGCGGTTGTAGCAAATGAGCGTATGGTCCATATCGAAACCAATGGCTCGAATATTGCCCATATTTAAGGACCGGTTGACGAATATGCGTTGCTCCTTCTTTAACTTCGTCTTCCCCTTGCCCCCATTATCCCCGTTATTTAGGATTTTTTTTGCTGCAAAAATAGTTCTATAAGGACTCAACCTAGACCTCTCCTGAAATTATTTTGTTGTTTGTGCTTCCGATTCCAAAAACTTGATGCCGACCTGCATCCTGAGACGTCCCTTCAAATCAAAGATCTTTCGGCGATAAACAACTTGACCGACACATTGCACGTAAAGATCGTTATCAACGAGAACTCTAAGATAGGGCAGGCGTATACCGGCAACGAAAAGCATCGACTCAAACGACGTACGTAGTGAAAGACCCGTTGCCGACATGTCCATCACTGCTTTTGTGAGTTTAGTTTCTCCATCGAACGGATTAATAATCTCGCAGAATACGCGTTCGTCCGGCGAAAAACTAAATCGCTCAGATCGCCTTAATTCGTTTATAGGACTTCCATTCGAAATCAGAGGAAATCCGATATGACGGCCCTCATGACGAATCTCGCCAACCTGAAATCTGATTGTGTCACACAAGAGTTGAAAATTTTTTGAAGCACAAAATTTTCGGATATATTCTGGGGGAATCCGGTTTTCTATGAGTACAAGATCCTCTTTATAATCCACAACCAGTGTTTGAAAACTTATATCCAATTCGCTCCCAGAAAAAATAACCGGATACTGCTCTTTTAGGGCTTTCTCTAAAATTTTCTTTTCAACATCCTGAAGCTCTACCATGGCACCCTACTGGACCTCTTTATTGAAAGGCGAATCAGCTGATTTTTCGATGAAACGCGATACTCTTTTGACACTTGGAAACGCGACCGTCACAAGAACCTTAAAGGTACTCTTCTGCTCGTCGAACTCCTTCTGAACGCCGTTTTCGTTTTTAATATACTCGTAATATGCGCCAACCCTATAAAACTGCGTGTAATTCCAGTATATGCCAGCTTGCATGATCATGCCAGAATCAGATCGATAGCATTTCGTAGGAGTGATCTCTTGATTTGAACCGGTTTCGCTTGGCTGGCTTGCTGTAGCACAACTTGGGCGCATCTTAAGACGCGGAAGCTGATACTTGTCCTCATACATGCCGATGAGACCTGTCGCAAAAAACTTTGGCAAAAACTCATGTGTCAGGGATGCGGTTCCGCCCAGCCTAGTATAATCAAGCCAAAAATCATTAAAAATAAGTTCATACTGGAAAAGTTCAATTTCGGATTCGAGCCGATATTCGGGGAAATCCATCGAATGTGTGATCCCGTAACTCAAGGTAGGTCCATCACCTCCACCGTCTCCACCCAACGAATAGGTTTTATTCGAAAACTCGGGAGTTTCATCATTCAGTTCTTTTCTGAAATAAAAATAAAAAAGAGTCCTAAAATGATCATAGTAAGATATCCCGACCCAAGGGACGAGCACCTGCGTATCTGACAGCTTCAAAACACGTTGTAGATCTTGATCCTCGCGAGGAACTGGCATGAAGGATGATCCTGTCCTCGCAAACTCCATCCTGGCAAAAACTCCTAGATAAAAATCTGAACCGACCTTTCTTCGCACATCACCATAAAATTGATGCCGTCGGATCAAATAATCCGCGCGAAAAGGCTGATATTCAAGATCCCCAGGATCACCTAAAAACACATCAAGGCGATCACTGTCGGTGAGCCAGAGCTGGCGATAGTTATACCCCGCCCATGCTGTCATTTCGTTCGCTTGCACAGGTCCGGCCCCAAGCCCAACTTCCGCGATGATGCCTTGCTGCTCAGAATTGACGGGCTTTACGCCCCCATCCTGGGTCGGCTCTTGCCCTGCTTTAGTGGTCATCGTGTATCCCACGTTGGTAAACCAATAATGTGGATTTTGAGATAATGACAAAGGACTATAACGATAGATCGCATTGTCCATATCGGGCTTCTCTATGCCTTTAATATCTTTCACCAATTGACCTGACCTAAAACTCTCAAGCATTTTATCGACTTGGGGTCTGTAGACTCCCGTCGGATATCGCTGGATATAAAGCAAAAGCCAATACTTGGCTCGATCGACATTTCTAGAGTTATATTCTAAGAGAGCCATCTCAAAAGTGGCGCGGGAACCATATTCGTCCGTGTATCGGGCGGCACTGGCAAAAGCATTCGTAGACGCTGTTTTCTGATCGAGAACCTGGTAGCAGAGACCCTGATAATAAAGATTGTAAGAAGGTGAAGTAGTTTTCTTTTGGACGCTTCTGAGGTAACGTAGAGCCTTGCGTGGAAGGCCGGAATGAAAGTATGAGGCCGCTAGTTCGTTCCAAACGTTGTAGTCATGCTTGTTTTGCCTAAGATACTGGCGGTAATGAGTTACAGCCTTGTCGTAAGCCTTCTTTTCGAACGCGTCGCGCGCATTGGCTAGGGTGCCTTTTTCTGAAGCGTTTTTAGAGGAAGGAGAAGCCAAAACCGAAGATTCTTCGAAGACGATAAACGAGAGGGGGCCCAGCAAAATGCCCAACAAAAGCGAACAATTGAGCAATTTTTTTAACCCATTCAAATGCTGCAAAAGAATGACCACTCAAGTCGATCCAGTTATAATAAAAACAACCTCAAAGCCAGTGTAAAAAGCTGGTGTAAGATTAAGCTATGGTCGCATTTCAACGCAATAAAATCAACAAACTTGGTAGCTCAGGCGAAAGAAAAGCTTTATCAACGACCTTTGCGGGTATTCATCTCTCGGGATCCAACGCCACCAAGACGTCCGTAGTTGTCCTCGACCAGTTCGGAGACGAAGATAACGTATCCATAAAAAAAGTGTATGAGAAGATCGGATCTTACGGGAGCTTATTTTCTGATGAGAGACTCGCTGATATCTTGGTCGGAGAGGGACCGTTTGCAGAAGTTTTCATCGACTGTCCCCTATCGTTACCACCTTGCGTCTCATGCGGCCGCCAGCAATGCCCCGGCGTCATCCATTGCGACGATATGGGAGTGGCGTATATGATGGCGCTCAGTTCCAAACTAAAGCAAAAAAAGGTGAAAAGGCTTAGACCGATTAATCCACAAAATCAGAGGCTATGGGACGTTTTTCAGTTGTTTGAACGTACCCTTGGAGAAGAGGCTGAATCACTGTACAGTGGACCGACTTTTAGCGCCAATATGGCTCCCCTCGTGATTCGAGCCAAGACATTGCAGCGTCGGCTCCACGCTCTTCCCGTCGAAATAAAACTGAGAGAAACAGCGATTCCCTACGTGCTGCACGATCTTCGAAACTATCTAAAACTTCCTTCTGACATCAGCCTGTCTTATCGCAACTTCGAAAAAGGCTGCTCTCAAAGACAGCTTGTTTTAGGTCGCTTGCAAGCAATGGGCTGGATCAATACAAAGTCTTTTTCTGCCCCGAGTAACTTAAAAACGAATCAAGACCATTTTGAAATGATCATTTCTTCCGTTGAAAATTTTCACGCTTTTATGGCGGCATGGATCGGCGCGCTTTATAAATTAGGATTTACCATTCCCAAGCCAGATCACTTTTCAGAAGAAGAAGGGTGGGTCCATCGGCCGATGTTTTTTTGTCATATAGATAAGGATGACAACAAAACACATTAAGATTAGGCTTTTAAAAACACACCAACAGAAGTTTTATATGTTGTAAAAATCTTCTATCTTAGGCCTTTTAGTCCAACAGTTACGATTTTTTTCCGAAGGCCTGTTAGCGTCCAGCCATTATTGGCACATGCACTTTCTTTTAAAGTTTTAGGTGTGGCATACCGATCTCATAGGAGAATTGAGATTTTAACCAGGTTTTGCATTTGAGATCATTACGCAAAATTCCAGTTGAAGGAGTTTAGTAGTGCAAATTCGTATGGTGGGCGCTTCCGACTTAGGAAGACAACGCAAAACAAATCAAGATAGCCTCTTTTACGACGAAGTCCAAGGCTTTGCCGTCGTAGCCGATGGAATTGGGGGGCGAAAAGGGGGAGAGACGGCTTCAGGACTCGTTGTAAGTGGCCTCAAAAGCGCCTTTATGGAGAGCGACAAGATAAAGCACGATGAAATTCGACCATTCTTGACTGCCGCAATTGATCGCATTAATCGCAACATCATCGAAAAGGGAAACGCCGATGAATCTTTATCGGGTATGGGAACGACGATGGACTGTCTGATGTTCGTCGGCGATAAGCTTCATGTGGCACATATTGGAGACAGCCGGACCTATTTGTACTATGACAAGCACTTATGGCAATTAACACTCGACCATAACGTTCAAAACTTCGTGGAACGTGGCTGGCTTCCACAAACAAGCATTCAGGCAGGAGCTAAAAAGACAGCTCTCACGAGAGCTATGGGTCTTTCTGATCACCTTGATGTCGATTTATATCGAATTAAACTGAAGAAGGGGCAGCTCTTTCTGACGTGTTCTGACGGTCTCACCGGGATGGTGGATGACTTGACGATCGCAGCAACACTAAATAGACACTTTCCAGAACGTTTTGATAAATTGACGGACCTTTTAATCACCAAAGCTAACAAAAACGGGGGACGAGATAACATCACCGTCCTCCTTTCTTATGTGGAGAAAGAATAAAAGATGGCGCGGCTTTACCTTATACGAAGAACACTCGAAACCTTCCTTGGTCCAATGACGATCGAGGAACTTCACGACTCGTATAAGCGTATGGCATTTGGTCTGCAAGACGAGATCGCTGGACATTGCGCTCCGTGGGTCGTTCTTAGCAATATGGACTCCTTGAAAGAACATTATCCCGAGATACTCAAAATCATTCAGGATGACTATTTCGGTGGTTGGGCCATCAGCGAACACACCGCAAAAAAAATCCCGACCGAAGAGAAGACCAACCGGGTCCCCGCCCAACGTAACGGACTCGGACTTGCTTTCATGTTTCTAGCCATCGCCCTTTCCGCAGCAGCTCTCGCCCTCTATCTCGTCAAAAACACAAAACTCTCCGGAAAACTTACGGGAGATGCGGATCTCAATGTGGACAGGGTGTCAACAATGTTCCAGCAAGGTCAATATGAGACATTTTCTGGCTTTATGAAGGATCACTCGGCTGATGTGGTCACTAAAGCCATGAGATCAAAACGAGAGTTTGACGATTGGATTCCATATCTCAGGGCCTACGCCTTTTTAACTGGTGGAGAGGTCGAAGGACTTTCACCGAAATATCTCAGGGGAGTGAGCGTCGGAGAACAGGCTCCTATTGACTGTACGCTTGGAAGTTGGAAGAAGCGGTGGCAGCAAAACGCTGGAACCTGGGCTCCATTCTTCTCAGGTAAGAAGTCCCCGTCCGCACAATGGTCTCGTCTCATAGCGTGGGATCCTTACTGGATCAGGCACCGGGTTCACTACGGGTGGGTGAAGCCGGGGAGTTATTATGAGGGGTGTCTCATGATGGCTAATAAGGCGCTTTCGGAAGTCTCCTCCAGTAATGGAGGCAGTACAAACGGGACAAACTCTGGCAGCCTTGGAGGGTCATCCGTTCAGGCAGAACAAAAAATCCTCCAAAATCGATTTGACTGGATGTTAGATGTTTTATCGAGTCGAAACCGACGCCCCGCACTTACGAATGACGCTATTGCCACCAAAAGTGGAGACCTTTTAACATTTTTGACCTGTGTCGAGGAATCATCTTCCTTTGATCTCATTAAGCAATGCTACGGACACTACAACATGAGTGGTCTGGATCCATTCTGGTCAGCAGTTATCGACCGAGCAATCTTGCTCAACGTCCTGCGGATCGCTGTGCGCATCGCTAGTGGCAATGGTGGGAAAATCGATCCTGCAGTCCTAGGTGAAATGACCAATGGTATGGCAAAAATGAGCCGAATTGATCAGTTCACTCGCTTTGATTACACACCTGAGTTAAAATTCTTGAGAGCGCTATCATCGAGTAATGGTGAGATGCAAAAAGCCATCGATATCGTGAAACAAGAATTTCCTGATGTTGTGTTTGATAATTAAAAATTTGAATACGCAGATCGTTTGTGGGATCTTCCTCGCTCTTTTCCTTTTTATTCTCCCCAGTGCACCCGCCAATGCCGGGGTCAACGAACAATTTACGAAAGCCAGCGCGCTCTTTTCTCAGGGACAGTTTGAGCGTGCGGGCATGATGTTGCTCCCCATCATAAAAAAGTATCCCGGGCACCAGCCAAGTCTTTTACTTATGGGCCGCATCTATTACTACCTAGGAAAGCCAGGGAGGGCTGTTAAGTATTTTGCCAAGATTGATCGGTCTCAGGTTGTTGGACAAATTGCCTTCGAGTACGGTCTCTCTCTTTATGCTGTGGGAGACTGTCGTGATGCCGTCGATATACTTAGGAAA
>CAILAO010000013.1 GCA_903832105.1 uncultured Pseudomonadota bacterium
CTTGCGAGGGCTGGGTTTTCTTGATTTTTCGCGAGGTCTTCTTGCTCTAAAAGCAGCGCGTACTTTTCGACAAGGTCTTTTTTACGTTCCTCATCGGTTTCGATGAGTCGATATTGCTCATGCAGCGCGGCTTTGCGCTCAGCTATGTCAGCTTGTATTTGGTGACGTTTCATTTCGAATGAAAGTTCTTGCTTTGTAAAGCCAAGGATTTTTTTTATGATGGCATCCACCTTTTTTTCGTCATTCACGATCATGACCGCGTTTGTAAGGTAGAAATCACCGGAATCAATGATCAGAGAGATCAGATCACCCGTGAAAACTTGATTTTGATTCAGAATCATCACATGGCCAGAGGCTTCTAGTGTCTTTGATTTGTGATCGATGGTAATCCTGTCGGCACCTATGAGCGTGCCGGCACCAATAGCGACCACCTCACCTTCAAAAACTTGCTTTTCGCCATCCCTCTTAAAGTGACTACTTGAGGCATCAAAAAAGAAGAGAGTGCTTGTATTTGAAAAAGGGAAGAGAGAAAACGCGTCATCTTTACTATCACGACTTTTATTTTGGGCGAGCAGGGAATGCGAGAAACAAAGAAATAAAGTGATGCTCATAAAAACACAGCATGAAAAGATCCCAAAAAGGGAGCTAAAAGGTGCCATAAAGAGCCGGAAACACTTTTTTTGGAGAGCGAAGTTTCCTTTTGGTTTCTTCATGTGAAAACGCTTTAAAATAATTCAAAACCTCCCCAATAGCACGGAAGGAGCCGCAAATAACCCAAGGCTCAGGCTGACCTCGCCACGTAGCCAGTGCGTTTAACCAGGCTTCAGAGAAGGACGAAAAAAGAAACAAATCCCGATGCCTTGGTTCTAAATCATCAGAACGCAAACTCCGTTCATTATCAATTTTAAATAACACAAGCGGTTCTAAGATGCTTCTTAAAATATCTAGCATGCCATTAATATTTTTGTCGTTTAATATCGAAATGATGCCGGGGAATTTGCCCCCCTTCATCCAGGGACTTTTTTGGAGAGATTCTCCTAAAACCCTGACACCATCCACGTTGTGGCAAACGTCAACGAGAAGAAATTCCTCTACGGTCCTATCGACGGAACGAACACGAAGCTCCTGAAAGCGCCCGACGAGACTTGGCGGCCATGGGACGCGATCCGTGAAAAACGATGTGAGGGCTTTTTGGGCGACTGCCTCGATCGAGGCAGTCCCAGTGTGTTTTTTTGAAAATGGTTCCTGGTCTTGATGAAGAAGCCAATAGAAAACCGCAAACGCCAAGCAAAAATTTTGCCTTAGGAAGAGGGGTCTATCGATCAATTCAGACGGGAATGCCCCTTTGAAAGGAGGAATACCTGGAAGACGGACATAAAAAGACCCTGGTTTTTTTTCATCATCAATGAGGCCGAATTCATAATTTATACGCCAAAGTGGTGAGGTGTGCAGGGTACAGATTTCTTTTATGGTGTTCAGGACTTCCTGATTTTGTTCCTTACCGCTGTTTTCTCCAAAGAAACAAGGGCGCCCTACTCGAAGAATGCCCGCTTTTTCTCCTGCAATGGCGCTAAGCGAATGTCCAAGATATTGTTCATGGTCTAAGCCAACGTTAGTAATGATGGAGGCCATGGGCTCGGAAATATTCGTTGCGTCGAGTCGCCCCCCCATCCCAACCTCAAGAACGTTGAACTCAGCCCCAAGTTTTTCGAAGAAAGAGAACGCAAGCAGGGCGGTGACCTCAAAAAAGGACAAATCGTCATATATATTCAAGGGAAGTGCCTTTTCCAGTTCTGAAAGTGCTGCGATTAACATTGGTTCCGTCACATCGCAGTGGCTGAGCTGAATTCTCTCCTCGAAAGATGTGAGGTGGGGCGAGGTGAAGATCGATGTTTTTATGTCAAGCGAAGCGATAAAACGAAATAAAAAGCCTGAAGTCGTTCCTTTGCCGTTGGTTCCCGCAATCAATACGGAAGGGATATTTAAAAACGATCCCCCAAGAATATTCGCAGCCGCCAAGACTCTTTCGAGGCCAGGCTTCATGTCATTCGCCCGCCTTTTTCCAAAAAGTTTCATAAAGGCAGGCGAAAGTTCCTGACCTGTCATGTTTTGGGAGCCTTTTGGGAAGCTTGTTTTGTACAAAGTGTGTCTAGAACTTGCGCGATCATCACCCTCAGGGAATCGCGGTTGCAAATCATGTCGACCATGCCATGTTCCAAAAGGTATTCCGCGCGTTGAAATCCTGGTGGAAGATTTTCTTTAATGGTTTGCTGGATGACTCGCGGTCCGGCAAATCCTATTAGTGCACCAGGTTCGGCAATATTAATGTCGCCCAACATAGCAAAGCTGGCGGCAACTCCCCCTGTCGTGGGATCAGTAAGAACCGAAATATAAGGGACTCCTTGATCTTTAACCTTAACAAGGGCAGCGCATGTCTTTGCCATCTGCATTAGACTAAGAAGTCCTTCTTGCATTCTGGCTCCACCAGAAGATGAGAATACAATGGCTGGTTCCTTGGTTTCCGCAGAACGTAGAAACAGCCTCGCAATCTTTTCACCAACAACAGAACCCATACTGCCGCCGATGAACTCAAAATCTAAAACGCCGAGTTGGATCTGCCGTCCAAGCAGGCGTGCCCTTCCGCAAATGACCGCGTCACATCGACCAAGTTTTTGGGACGTGTCGTCGAGCCTTTGTTTATAGGGTTTTTTATCGGAAAAGCCGAGAGGATCTGGACTGTAAAGATGCTGATCACACTCTTCAAAGCTATCAGGATCAACAAAAAAGAGGATTCTAGCTGGGGCGGGAATATAAAAATGGTAATGGCATTTCGGACAAACGTTTTGATTTGACTCGAAATCCCTGCCAAAGACGATCTCTTGGCATTGGTCACACTTCTGCCAGAGGCCTTCTGGGATTTCCTTTTTCTGCCCTTTTGAGAACGGGGCCTTTTCTCTATTAAGCCAAGCCACGGGTTCACTTTCATTAGCGCGATGCGGCAATCTCGACGTAACATATCGAGAGCCCCACGGTTGCTATCGCATCCTTCGCGTCTTGATCCAAGAAAACTTCCGCTTCGCGTTTTCATTTGGAAAGAACGTAAAAATTCCTAACAACGGAAGAACGCTAACAAAGAGAAAATAATTGGTCAATGTTTGAAAGTCTTTTTATCAAAAGAATCAATAAATTTAGTCTTGCAAAAGTTTTATTTTTTGAATAAGATCAAAGAAATCCTATACGTACATTAAAGATTTCGTTATTTCATTGCTGGTACTTAGAAATCGTTAAAAAGTTCTAAGAAAAGCAATGAAAGTAATGTGGGAAGATCGAGGCTGTGGTGAGTCGCTGTGACCGGGATGGTTTCGCGTTCTGAAGCGCTTTTGAGGGTGCGCGTCGGGTGAACTTGATTAAAAGAATCTGTATGTCTTAGGAGTGGCCAAGTAGGGCCCAGGGCTAGAGAGCAAACGAGATAGCTCATTCTCCAAGGAAGGGAAAAACAGCATGCTTTGTAAAAAATGTCCTCACCATGTTCGACATGGACAGATCGACCCCAACAAGAAGGGAATTCTTTTCAACGATCGGTGCGGACTGAAGATGCGGGCAAATGATCAGCTCGATTGTGTTCACTACCCCTTCCCAAAAGTTTTTGATTACTCCACCTGCGAAATCTATATCAACACCTTTAAATCCTCTGGACAGAAGAATGATGCTGTTCCGACGCAGGATTTTCAGTATTCAGACGCCGTGTCAGCATCATCCATTACTGATATGGAACTGCTGTAGCCCTTTCAGTTTCCGGTCTGAACAGAATATTTGATCAAAGATTGCGTCACTCCATCGAGACCGTATCCGCACACCGCGTAGATCGTCGTTTGTCCAGAGGTCACAATATCAACTTGAGAAAAATTCGAGAAGTTCGGAGTCGCTTGCTGTGTTAACATCGCGCCCCCACCGGCGTTGCATGCAGCCGGAAACGTCGTTAGGCCGGGGTATTTCCAAAGTTCAACGCGAGAGTAAACCGATGTAGGTGTCCCCGTGTAGGTCACATTGATCGTGACATTGTTTGAGGAAACATCGATCGTACTATTCAGCGCCACTGCTGCAGTCCCGCCCACAGTACCCCCACCAGATAGCGAAACGATTTGACTATCGAATGTTCCATCGGCTTTTTGGGCGCAGAATAGGTAGCTGTAGGTCTGTCCCAAACCCCACACGTCACTGTAATATAGCGTCACAGGAATGTTTGGAGCTATCAGTTCTGCACCTTGAGTTGTACCGATGGTGCAATTGGCCGGCGCGACCGCTCCAAGATTCTTTTTCAAAAAGGCTTTGGCGTAAACTGAGTTGGGCGCCACAGAAAAGCTCACAGTCACGGAGATGACACCGCTTCCATCGTTGATTCCCGCCACAGTGAAGTTACCTGTCGGGGTTGCCCCAGTTCCTGTCCCGGTAAATACCATGGTCCGACTGTCGGCGAGGCTTCCCGCCTTGTCATAAAAGCAAAGAAGGTAGCTATACTGTTGGTTCCCAGGCCACGTCTCAGTGTGGGTAGTCGTCACGAGAGGAGGAACCATCGACTTGCTCAGTTCACCCTGCCCGCAGCTTGCTGGCGGAGTGACACCTGCCTGACGCCACATGTCGACTTTCGAGTAATACAAATCTGGCGTTCCCGTGAAGGTAAACGTAAAGGTCACAGAACCAGCGCCATTTGATGTGGCTGAGGCAGAAAATGAAGTTGAGCCATCTCCAGATCCTGTTGTAATGACTGACCCAGTCCCCGCACCGGTTCCAGTTCCTGTACCTGTCCCCGTTCCAGTTCCAGTGCCTGTACCACTTCCCGTTATGGTTCCTGTCGTACTCCCGGTCCCAGTGCCTGTCCCCGTTCCGGTTCCTGCGCCGGGCGTTGACTGCACAACATTACTTGTGCCTGGCGCGGGCTTGCTAGTTTTACTGCCACCCTCATCGCAAGCCCAGCAACAGAGAACAAAGAACAGTGTTGACGTGAAAGCTATCATCAGCCTGGTGATGCTTCGATTGCAGCCGCTTTTATTCCAATCCATTGAAATTCTCCTTAATGCTGGATAGTTAAAAGAAAAAAACATTTTTTTTGTTTCACGAAATACCCCATACTGCTTTACGTATCGGCTTAATTGACCAAAAACTTGAGGGTGATATTTTAACCTCCTAATTTATAAGGAGAAAAAAGATCTCATTTTTTCTCACTCTTCCTGACCTCGTTCGCTTTTTTTTCCCTCATGCCTCAGTTTAACGGTGCATCTATCGGTGATTTTTAAAAAAACTATTGTATTTTGCGTTGTTTTCTGGTCAAAATCCCTATTCTAACTATCTAAGAACAAAGGAGTCATCATGGCATCTAAGGTCATCATCATGGGAGCGGCGGGAAGAGACTTTCACAATTTCAATACCTTTTTCCGCACAAATCCAAGCTATCAGGTCGTCGCATTCACGGCCACACAGATTCCTAACATAGACGGTCGCAAGTATCCCTCCGCTCTTGCTGGAGAGCATTATCCTAATGGCATTCCCATTGAGCCGGAGAGTAAACTGGGTGAACTTATCAGAGAACATCGAGCGGATGCGGTTGTCTTTGCATACTCTGATGTTTCCTATGATTA
Organism: uncultured Pseudomonadota bacterium; assembly: GCA_903832105.1. Lineage (GTDB taxonomy): Bacteria > Bdellovibrionota_B > Oligoflexia > Oligoflexales > CAILAO01 > CAILAO01. The sequence continues at coordinate 5,637 of CAILAO010000013.1, forward strand.
CATCATGCACAAAGCAGCTGAAGTGCAAGCAGCAGGCGCGGACTTTTGGATGATGGGAACATCGCACACGTTTATCAAATCGACGAAACCAGTCGTGTCGATTTGCGCTGTCAGAACAGGTTGTGGCAAGAGTCAAACAACGCGACGTGTTGCTGAGGTTTTTCGCGCAGCAGGGAAAAAAGTGGTTGCGATCCGTCATCCCATGCCTTACGGAGATCTTGAAAAACAAAAGGTTCAGCGTTTTGCAAACTATCAGGATCTTGACAAACACGAGTGCACGATTGAAGAGCGCGAGGAATATGAGCCCCATATCGACAAGGGCGTTATTGTATATGCGGGCGTTGATTACGAAGCGATCGTTAGAGAAGCTGAAAAAGAAGCCGATATCATTCTGTGGGACGGCGGTAACAACGATCTACCTTTCTACAAGCCAGACATTCACATTGTTGTCGTAGATCCTCATAGGCCAGGACATGAAAAAAGGTACTTCCCGGGTGAAGCCAATCTTCGCATGGCCGATATTGTCGTCATTAATAAAGTCGATACAGCGAAAGAAGAAGATATTGCGACTGTGAAGAAAAATGTTCAAGAGCTTGCTCCAAAAGCCAAAATCATCATGGGTGATTCACCGCTGACCGTTGAAAATTCAGACATGATTAAAGGGAAAAAAGTCCTTGTAGTGGAAGACGGGCCGACACTTACACACGGCGAAATGCTTTATGGGGCGGGTGTTGTGGCTGCGAAACAATTTGGTGCTGCACAACTTATTGACTGCAGGCCTTACACTGTAGGTACGATTACCGAAACGTACAAAAAATATCCACACATCGGAACGCTTCTTCCTGCGATGGGTTACGGGGAAAAACAAGTCAGAGATCTTGAGACGACGATTAACAAAACCCCATGTGATCTTGTTGTTTCCGCAACACCGATAGACATCACGAGGCTTGTTAAAGTGAATAAGCCGATTGTGCGCGTCCGTTATGATTTAAAAGAGCGCGGGAAGCCGACGCTTGATGAACTTCTTGCCCCTCTAGTGCATAAGTAACACGTTCATAACTTGGTTTTGAATAAACGGGGTGGCTATGAGAAAAAAAAAGAAAAGTAAAATAAAACCGAAAAAGACTGGCTCTTCCAAGAAGACCAGTCAGAAAAAAACTGGTCAGAGAAAGCCTAAGAAAAAAACATTAAAAGCAAAGCCAGCGAAAAAAATCACGCGGGCGAAGGCTGTGGTGCTTAAGAAAAAGCCAACCCGAAAAACCGTGCTTGTCGCGTTGGGCGGAAACGCGATCAATCGAAAGGGTGAAAAACGCGATGTTGTGGCGCAATTTCGCAATTCTCGTTTAACAGCACGCGCTGTACTGCCCCTTTTAACACACGGTTATCGCATGATTTTAACCCACGGCAATGGCCCTCAGGTGGGAGACAAGCTCGTTCAAGTGGAGGCTGCTCGGGATAAAATTCCCGATACTCCACTCGGCGTATTGGTCGCCGATACCGAAGGAAGCATGGGTTACATGTTGATGCAATGTTTCCATAACGTTTTACGTCGTGAGTATAAAAAAATCGAACCGCGTGTGGTGACACTTTTAACACAAGTCTTGGTTGATCGATCTGACCCAAGTCTTAAGAGTTACACGAAACCAATTGGTCCGTTCTATGACGAAGCCACTGCTAAAAAAATGGAACAAGAAGAAGGGTGGCACATTGTCGAGGACTCTGGTCGTGGTTGGAGACGGGTCGTTCCCTCGCCAATTCCGATTGGTATTGTTGAAGAGGACGCTATTAAGTCGCTTCTTGAGCAGGATTATTTGATTTTTGCCGCAGGTGGCGGGGGCATCCCCGTTTATATGGAAGGGGATGGCTGGCTTGAAGGAATTGATGCTGTCATCGATAAAGATCGTGCTTCGGCGGTTTTGGCCGACGTGATTGGAGCGGATGAATTTTTTATTTTAACAGAAGTTGAACAAGTATTTCTTGATTTCAATAAACCAACACAGCGCGCTCTAACGTCAGTGACAGCTTCAGAGATAGAACAATATTATAAGGAATCTCAATTCCCTCCAGGAAGTATGGGACCGAAGATTGAAGCATCGGTTCAATTTTTGAGAAGTAAAAAATTTCCTCATCGAAAAGTTTTAATAACATCACCAGAGAAACTGGAAGACGCTTTGGCTGGTAAGACTGGAACTTGGATTTTACCTGACTAATTTAAGGAGTCACATGATGACAGCAAAACTAGGGTACTCGTTGAAGGGGCGGCATTTCATTTCAGTACGTGACTTTTTACCAGAGGAGCTTCGTCAGACGCTGTATGTCGCACAATCGCTCAGATCTCGTCTTCTCATGGGAGATCGGCCGAATATTATGGAAGGCAAAACTCTTGGGATGATTTTTCAGAAGCCTTCGCTAAGAACGGTGGTTTCTTTTCAGATCGCCATGAATCAGATGGGCGGTAATGCCCTCTATTTGGGACCAGATCAAATCAGCATCGGTAAGCGCGAAACAACGGAAGATATTGCAACCGTCCTGTCTGGATACGTCGATGGGATTATGGCACGTGTTTTCGGACATAATGTCGTCGAAGATTTATCAAAATATTCTCGCGTCCCCGTGATAAATGGTCTTTCCGACTTTGAACATCCTTGTCAGGCCCTGGGCGACATGTTGACAGTGCTAGAAAGAAAGGGAACACTCGCGGGACTTAAAATGACCTATGTTGGTGACGGTAATAACGTTGCTAATTCGCTCGCGTTTATTGCTGCACGTTTAGGCCTTCACATATCGATCGCTTCACCAAAAGGCTTCGAAGCAAAATCGAAGGTTCTTGAAACAGCTGCGGCTGATGCCAAAGAATTTTCAACTGGAAGTCATATTGAACAGTTGAATGACCCGATTAAAGCGGTCAAGGACGCTGATATTATTTACACCGATGTTTGGGCATCGATGGGTCAAGAAGCCGAGAGGGAAGAACGGAAGAGAATATTTAAGGATTATATGGTCACGTCGAAGATGCTCGATGCGGCAAAATCGACGGTCATGCTTCTTCACTGCTTACCGGCTCACTACGGTGAGGAGATTGCGGAAGGACTTTCAAAAGATGCTAGGTCAGCGATTTTCCCGCAAGCGGAGAATCGGCTTCATGCCCAAAAGGGACTTCTAGCTCTTTTATTAAGTTAGGCGCCATGTTTCAAAAGCTCGAAA
>CAILAO010000014.1 GCA_903832105.1 uncultured Pseudomonadota bacterium
GATAAAAGCAAGCAAGAGGATCGATTTCAACAGGGCAAGTTACGCGGTGTCTTTCCTAAAGGAGTCCTTGGCGAATCCATCTACCAGAAGTTTGAACAGGCTATTCGTGTTGACAATGGAATCGTTCTTGTAACGGGCCCTACGGGATGCGGTAAAACGACGACCTTAAACACAAGTCTACTCCATTTATTAGCCCTTCATCAAAACAAACGGAACATTGTAACCATTGAAGATCCTGTCGAGTATACCATTGTAGGAGCAAACCAGATTCAAACAAATGACATGGCTGGATTGACCTTTGCAAACTCACTCCGATCTATTCTACGCCAAGACCCCGACATTGTATTAGTGGGCGAAATCCGTGATTCCGAAACAGCCGGCGTAGCTGTTCAGTCAGCACTTACCGGCCATTTAATCCTCTCGACCTTGCACACCAATGATGCGGTAGGTTGCATTGAGCGTTTGTCCGATTTTGGCATCAGCCGTTACCTCATTGCGTCAACCGTTCGCTTATTTCAGGCGCAACGACTGATTCGCTTGTTGTGTCCACTATGTTCAAAAAAATTATCCATCGAAGATTCACAATCAGAAATAAAATCTTCGCGTCTCGACCCCTATTGTAATCGTTTCATTGGCAAAAGCTTCCGAAGCCCAAAAAAAAACCAGTGCGGTGTTTGCGAAAACTGTGCTGACAAAGGATATAAGGGGAGACAGACCGTGATGGAAGTCATGCCTATGAGTCCCCAATTGCGAGTGGCTATCCAAAAAGCATATAATCGCGATGACCTTTTTGATGTTGCCAAAAAAACATGCGGTTACCACCCCATGGTGGACTGTGGCATAGACTTGCTTCTTGACGGGTTAACAGGTCTTTCCGAGGTGGAAGATCTGATTGTCGAACAGTAAGTTGTAAAGCCAGCCGAAAAGAGCGTTTCATTATGCCAACCTATTCTGTCTCCTATCGCGATAAAAACCAAAAACCTTGCTTTACTGGCAGGGGTGGGGATCGTCCGCATATTGTTGCACAAGGCGTTTTCGAAGTTTATTCCGAAATCCAATCGATCGGCGGGTCCATTATTGACATCCAACAGCTTTCTGACTCGCGACTTAAGGGATTCCTACGCAAGATTGTCAATATGAAAATATCGTTCAAGTTTGGAGCTAATCCTTCCGAATTTGCAATGCTGTGTGATGTTTTGCGAGCGCTATTGTCGTCTGGCGTTCCTGTGCTACGTGCAGTTCGGCTCGCGGCTGAGGAATCGGCCAATGCTTGGCTATCAAAAAAGTTAGCTTTGGTCGTCGACCTGATTGAAAAAGGGCAACCCTTATCGAGTGCCATGGACTCCATAAAAAATACTTTCCCTATCATCCTTGTCTCTGCAATCCAAGCAGGTGAAAAGATCGGTGCAGTCCCCAAGAGTCTTGAAAAGATGGCGATTCTCTTCCGTCGAAAAGCCGAAATTCGGCGTGAGACGATCAGCGCCATGATTTATCCCATGGTCGCTATACTTGTTTTTTTTGTGGTTTGCATTGTAATCACCATTAAAGTACCAGAAGCTTTACAAGATGCCATTGGATCGGATATCAAAAAGGTGCTTTCTCAATTACCCTTGACGATTCGAATTCTTTTCATACTCCGGGAAAACCCTATTTATTTGGCTTCCCCTTTCATCCTTATAGGTGTTTTTATTGCATTAGTTGCATTAGGGAAAAAGTTTAAGCCAACTCGGCTGATGATTGCACGGCTTGCCAGAAAAGTTCCAGCTTTAGGGAAAATGCGTGCGGAATTCGCGTTGGTGGATTTTTTGGAGTCCATATCACTTAATCAGGAAAGTGGTATTAAGATTGGTGAATCGCTTGAATTAATACGCAAGACCACATCTGATCCACTCATTCAAGATGCTGTAGAGCGCGTTCGCGAAAGAATATTAGCTTTGGGTCTTTCATTCTCAAC
>CAILAO010000015.1 GCA_903832105.1 uncultured Pseudomonadota bacterium
ATTCGTTAAAAATACTTTTTTAGTCCTTCTCATCATCAATATTCTTGCCTTCCATAATAATTTTTACAAAAGAGTAAAAAAGTTTAACTATAGTAAAAAAAGCAATCACAAAAGTAACGATGTACCAAGAAACTTTTTGCGGAAATTCCTCGTTTAACCACTCTCCAAGCCACCAAGCCGCTAAAATAAGCAAAACGGATTCCATTTGAAAAGATATTAAATACAAAAATAGCCTATTTCCTCTTCCCATAAATCCTTTATGAGCCGCCTGTGGATAACGAGGCGGCGAAAAGACCCACATTTTTTGTACCGCGCTGTTTTTGTTGATATTTTTTAGCCTCTTTTAGTCTTGATCCACAGCCTTTCATGTGCTAACGTCTTCCTTCTGTTTTTGCCAAATAAAATCTTTTTTGCCTTAACCTCTCACTTGCGGGTTTTTTCTCATGAAGAATACAAATATCTTTGATTCGGACAAAGAAACTGGTTTCTTTGAACATACCAAATCTTGTCCCTCCCAAGAATATCTTTTTCATGATGATTCTTCTTCCAAGCTTCTCTCGTATTGGGAACTGATCAAGGAAAAACTTTGTGATATCTTAAATCCCCAAGATTTCGAAACTTGGATTTCCCCTCTTAAAATTAAAATTGTTTCTGAGCATGAAATTTCAATCCTAATGCCAAATCTTGTTTTTTATCAAGGTTTCATGACAAAACACTGGGAGCAGATCGAACACTGCAAATTACTTCTCGGCCTTGATCCGGTTCTTTTTCACCCTGAAGTAGAAGGTGTTAGCAACCTTGATGATATCTCCTTATCATCTCTTTTGAGTAGTTCCGATAAGTCACAAGATTCTTCAAGGTATCAAAGCATTGAACATCAACCTCCTCACGTAAAATCTCAGAAAAATACTGAAGCTACGAAATCACAGTCAATCCACAAAAATCTTTTTTCTAACTACACCTTTGAGACGTTTGTTCGTGGTCCTAGCAATCAGTTCGCTTTGGCCTCGTGCCTTAGCGTCGCTGAAAATCCAGGAAAAGCCTATAACCCACTTTTTATTTATGGAAGCACCGGTCTTGGAAAAACTCACTTACTTCATGCTGTTGGTAATCGTGTCATTGAACTGAACCCTAAAGCTGTGGTTACTTACATTTCAAGCGAAAGATTCATGAATGAAATGATTTATTGTCTTCGCTTCAATAAAATGTGGGATTTTCGACAAAAATATAGATACTGCGACATTTTTTTAGTGGATGATATTCAGTTTATTTCTAAAAAACGAGCAACCCAGGAAGAGTTTTTTCACACATTTAACGCTCTTTATGAATCAAAAAAACAGATTGTTATAACCTCCGACCAGTTTCCTCAAGACATTTCCGACATAGAAGATCGGCTGCGAAATAGATTTCAGTGGGGTTTGATAACCGATATCCAACCGCCCAACATAGAACATCGGATTGCCATCCTTCTAAGCAAGTCAGAAAAAATGAATATAAAGCTATCTGAAGATGTTGCTGAATACATAGCAACCCACGCTAAGAGAAATGTCAGAGAGCTCGAAGGCGCTCTTCACAGAATTGCCGCATTCGCCGCTCTTCACGGAAAGCCTATCAGTAAAGAATTAGCCGTTGAAACGTTCCAAAATGTCCTCGGTGAACCTCCAAAAAATTTACGTATTGAGCTAATTCAAAAAATAGTTGCCGATCATTTTAAGATTAAAATTTCAGACTTGAAGTCAAAAAGGAGACAACGGGCCCTCACTTTACCTCGACAAATTGCTATGTATTTGTCGAGAATCCTTACTAAATCTTCTTTTCCTGAAATCGGTGAGAAATTTGGCGGCAAAGATCATACAACGATCATGCATGCGGTTAGGAAGATTGAATCTGACAAGTCTAAAGATTTAGATCTAAAGGCTCATATCGAATCTTTGGAGAGATTGATTGAACAACAAAGTTAACTGTGGAAAACCTGTGAGTATGCTTGTGAATTTCCTCTTCATTTTATGTAGTTTTATGCTAAGTAAGCACAGGCCTGTTTCTTTCTTCACAAAAGAATCCTATGACTCATTCAGAGGTTTATCCACAGGATCTTCAAAAATAAATAGCTTTTTTTCTAATTATTTAAGCTGGTTAAACATTTCGCAGCAATACACAGCCCCTATTACTAATACTCCTATTTTTATTTTTTATTTTATTATTATTAAAATTTAAATCGTAAAGGACGCTCTTGCGGAGGAAAATATGAAACTAATAGTTTTAAAAAAATTTCTAGATACTGGTGTTAATCGTCTTCAAGGCACAGTTGCGGAAAAAAATCTTTCTCAAGTTTCCATAAATGCAAATGCAGGCCAATTAGTCATCACAGCGAATGACAGAGTTTTGGCTGTTTTTTCAAGATTTCCTTGCGAAATTATTGAGCCAGGAATTTGTTTTTTACCTGCAAGGTTTTTCTCCGATGTTGTAAGGGAACTTCCTCAAGGGAATGTTTTCCTTGAAACAAAAGAGTCGTTTCTTCTCATTACTGCTGGTGAGAAGTCAGAGTTCCAGATGAAAATTCCTCTGATGGAAGAGGGCATCTGGAAAGATCCAGAAGAAATTATAAAAGAAGAAAAACAGGATCGAATGATTGAGTTGAAAACGAGTAAGCTTAAATATATGATTGAACAGGTTATTTTTTGTGTCAGCCAAGATGCTTCTCGCGATTATGGAACCGTGGGCTATCTTCATAAAAGTAGCGAGAAAGAACTTAGATTTGTAGGAACCGATGGGTACAGATTATCTTATTCAGAAGCTGAGTTTGAATTAAGCCAGAAGGAATTTTTAGATAAAGGGATCTGTCTATCTAAAAGAGCTCTGACTGAAATACTTAGGATGTGTGATGAAGGCTTTGATAAAATCCAGATTTTGTTTGCTCCTGATCAAAAGTCTATTGTGGCAAGAGTTCCAGACTACTTGATCTTCATGAGATTATCAGCGGTGGAGTACCCAAACTATGGTGGGGTTTTTCCAGACTCAGTGAATAGTAGGATGAACGAAATTTCGATCTCAAAAAGTTATTTTCAGAGTGTTTTGAGGAGAGTTCTTTTGGCGGCTGATAAAACGTATTCGATGCAACTCAATTTTTTAAGAAATTCAATAATTATGAGTGCTTGTACGGTGGGCGCGTCAGAAGGAAAAGAAGAGATTAACATTAAAGATTATCAAGGGTTAGAGTGCGAAATAAAACTAAGCGGAACTTTTTTAATGGAAATTTTATCAGCTATTCAAGCTGAAAATATCGTGTTGAAGTTTAAAAACGAAAGAGACCCATTTTTAGTTATTCCAAAAGAAGAAATAGATGGGTGTCGATCAAAACACGTACTAATTCCGATCATCGAAAATAGATAGGGGCGAAGATTTATGGACGAGTCTATTGAGAGCAGAGAGATGTTTCAGAAGAACTCGCAGAATCCTGAAGAAAAGGGTCTTTTAGCGCAAGAAAGTTCTAGTTATACAGCTGACAATATTCAGGTCTTAGAAGGCCTAGAAGCTGTCCGGAAGAGACCGGGTATGTACATCGGATCGACCTGTGCCGAAGGATTGCATAGACTTGTTTACGAAATTGTAGACAACTCCATTGATGAAGCTATGGGAGGGCATTGCCGTCTTATAAACGTTATTATTCATCTGGATGGTTCACTCTCTGTGAAGGATGACGGAAGAGGGATTCCTGTCGCTATTCATAGAACCGAAGGCAAATCTGCTCTTGAGGTTGTTATGACGGTTCTCCATGCGGGCGGTAAGTTTGATGACAAAGCGTTTGCTTTTTCTGGTGGGTTGCACGGGGTTGGCGCATCAGTGGTCAATGCTCTTTCTGATTGGTGTCATGTAGAAGTTCGTAGAGAGGGAAAAGTTTTTCAACAGAAATATGTCAAAGGAACACCTCAAAATCCCGTTGAAGTGATTGGTAAGACGGAAAGTCATGGAACGTTAACAATTTTCAAACCGGACCCCGAGATTTTTTCTGAAACGAGGTTCAGTTTTGAAGTGTTATCAAGAAGATTGAGAGAGTTGGCTTTCCTAAATAAAGGGGTGAAGATAACTCTTGTTGATGAAACGATAGATCAAGAGGTTGAGTTTTTATTTGAAGGTGGCTTAGAGTCGTTCTGTGAGTTTTTAAATAAAGGGAAAAGCCCACTTCACCCTAAACCTATAAGCATTTTTTCTGAAAAAAAGACTGAAAGCGGCTTAATAGAATCGATGTTGGAGTGTGTTTTTCAGTGGACTGAAAGCTACAATGAAAGTTTCTTTTCGTATGTAAATAATATTAGCACTTCTGAAGGTGGAAGCCACGTTACTGCTCTAAGATCAGCTCTAACGAGAGTGATTAACAACTTTGCTGAGAATAATGGTCTTCTGAAAGCCTTCAAAGATGGCATCACAGGTGATGATGTTAGAGAAGGTTTAACAGGTATTATTGCTATAAGGATAAAAAACCCAGAGTTTCAGGGGCAAACAAAGACGAAGCTCGGAAACGCAGAAGTTCGGCCGTGGGTTGAATCTGTTCTTTCGGAAAAATTTGGTAATTATCTTAACGAAAATCCTGATGTTGGTCGGAGAATAGTTGGAAAAATAGTCGATGCCGCTAGGGCGCGAATAGCAGCAAAAAAGGCCAGAGAATTAACTAGGAGGAAGGGTGCCCTTGATTTTGCTGGTCTTCCAGGAAAGATGGCTGACTGTCAAGAAAAAGATCCATCTCAATGTGAACTTTTTATCGTCGAGGGTGATTCTGCCGGTGGCTCTGCGAAACAAGCAAGAGAACGAAGAACACAGGCCGTCCTTCCATTGAGGGGAAAGATCTTGAACGTGGAGAAGGCGAGATATGACAAAATGCTCTCCTCTCAGGAGATAAAGCTTCTAATACAGGCACTAGGGACCAGCATTGGAAAGGAAGAGTTTGATATTTCAAAGTTAAGGTACCATAAAATAATTTTGATGACTGACGCTGACGTGGATGGTGCTCATATTAGAATTCTCCTGTTAACGTTCTTTTTCAGGCAGATGCCCCAGATCATCGAAAGGGGTTACTTGTATATTGCTCAGCCTCCGCTTTATAAATACAAAAAAGGGAAATTGGAGAGGTATTTAAAGGATGACGCCTCTCTTTTGGAATTCCTTAGTGATGCAGGTGTTGACAATATCGAGATTCGTGATTCAAAAGAGCGAGTGCTTGAAAAGCCAACGATCTGGAACCTTCTAACAAAGCTTGAGAGATATCATAATTTGCTTAATATGGCTTGTCGGCGCCGCGCAAAAGAGATTGTTGAATATATTGTTAGAAATGGAGATATTGATGCGACTTCTTTAGCTGATGAAGAAAGTTCTAAAGTTTTGTGTGAAAAGATCGTCGATGATTTAAAGAAAAAGCTTGAGGGGCAACGATTTTCTATTAGTGGGAATGTGAGCTTCGATAACGAGTACAGTCGATATCGCATCGTCTTTGAAACTCGAATTCGTGATATTCCTCAAACGTCCGTGATAGATGCCACTATTTTTTCAACTGGTGAGATTGTTGAGTTAAGAAGAATCAATAAACAGCTCGATGAAATAGCAAAGCCACCTCTTTTTTACTCTTGGAAGAAAAAAGGAAAAAGTTCTGAAACGGAAGGGACACAGGAAGAAGGAAGTGATTCGAAGATTTCAGTAAACGAACTTTCAGAAAAACTTCCCGATCTCGATAGTCTAAAAGAACTCATCGTCAGTGAAGGCCGAAAAGGGGCTTACATACAACGGTATAAAGGTTTGGGGGAAATGAATCCAGATCAGCTTGCCGAAACAACAATGCATGAAGATAAAAGAGTTGTTTTGCAAGTGGGCATTGAGGATGCTATTGAAGCAGATTACTTATTTAGTACATTGATGGGTGATGACGTTGATCCCAGAAAAGAGTTCATCCAAAAGAATGCGCTAAGCGTGAAAAACTTAGATATTTAGGATGGTTACTGGTTTGTCTGGAAAGAAATAGCTAGGGTGGGTAAACGAAAATGGAACAAGCAACTCAGAGAATTCAGCATATTAACATCGAGGAAGAATTAAAAACCTCGTTTCTAGATTATTCAATGAGCGTTATAGTATCCAGGGCTCTCCCTGATGTGAGAGACGGTCTAAAACCCGTGCACCGCAGGATATTATATGCGATGCATGGGCTGAAGAATTATCATAACAAACCCTATCTAAAATCGGCACGTATTGTCGGTGACGTGATTGGTAGATATCACCCGCACGGTGATAAAGCTGTTTACGACACCCTCGTTCGAATGGCGCAGAAGTTTTCTCTTAGATATCCACTAATAGACGGTCAGGGGAATTTTGGTTCTATTGACGGGGACAGCGCAGCGGCAATGCGTTACACAGAAAGTCGTCTAAGGGAATTGGCCGAATACTTGTTAGTTGACCTTGAAAAAGAAACGGTTGATTTTGGGCCTAATTACGACAACAAGGAAGAAGAGCCGTTGGTTCTTCCTTCAAAGCTTCCTCAGCTTCTAATCAATGGTACATCAGGCATTGCTGTCGGGATGGCCACAAAAATACCACCGCATAATATATCTGAAGTTATTGATGCATTAGAAGCGTATATCGAAAATCCTCATATAACGCTTCTTGAGTTGCTTGGAATCGTAAAAGGGCCGGATTTTCCAACGGCAGGGCAAATTCACGGGGTCACGGGGATTAAAGAAGCTTACACCACTGGGCGGGGAACGGTTGTTATGAGGGCCAAGGCTTTCATAGAAGATATTCCAAAAAGTCCAGGGAGACAGAGAATTATCATCA
>CAILAO010000016.1 GCA_903832105.1 uncultured Pseudomonadota bacterium
CGCTAAAATCATTAAAAAGCTAGAAAATCACGCCGTAATTTATAAGATAAACAACCGCTACACATTGTCAGATCCGATCTTGTCGCATTATTTAAGAAAAAAATAATTTGAAGACAGTTTTTATCGAAATTATTCCCACCAAAGTTCTTTTAAAGAAAGTTCGATGACTTCAAAGGGCTCAGCCCTCACCTTTGCATCATCGGCGTAACTTCCAAGAAGCGTCCATTTGCTATTTTCAAGTTTAAAAACTTCGAGTGTCTTTGCGATTGGATCGATGAGCCAAAGATGGGACACGCCAAAAGATCCATAAAGAGGCATTTTTATAACTCGATCTAGCCGCAGTGTGCTTGGTGAAAGTATTTCGCAAATCCAGTTAGGGACCACCGTAATACCATTCCCTTCAGGGGCTGCAGAAAGCCGTTCTTTTTTCCAACTTGCAAGATCCGAGACAAAAACTTGACCTTCTAGATGAAGCTCTGGTTCATCGAGGATGATCCAGCCTCCTGGACCTCCGCTTTCGCCGAATTGAAATGGACTCCCGACTCTCATACCAAGTGTTGATGACACCTTTGAATGTTTCGGAGCCGGTCTTGGACTTACATGCAACTCTCCTGCTATTATTTCGCCAATCGTGTTTTCAGGGATTTTATAAAGATCTTCGTAGGTAGCTAGCTTTTTTGCGGTTGGTGACATGGATCACTCCTATCGTTACAAGCGATTTTTATATCACACCGTCAGATGTGTTTCCTGGGACATGAGATGCTATTTTTGGGTCACGACCCTTCGCGTAGTTAGATTTTGATGAAAAAGGAACTTTTTCATCAAAATCGTATCCCGAGGGAGCCGAAGGCGACTGCGGGGATCTCGTGATTTCAATATGTTATGTCGAGTCACTATGCTGATTTGAGATACAAAAAGGTGCCTCCTCCTCAACGAGGTCTGACATAATCAGCCTCAAATTTTAAAAGAGGAAGGAGACCGCATGCGAATATTAGATCAAGATTATTCAGGCAAGAGCGTATTTGTGGGGATCGACGTGCACAAGAAATCATTTGTAATTTCAGCGTATTGCCAAGGAAAAGCTGTCAAGAAATGGACGACACAATCAAGCCGCGTTTCGGCTGCGGAGCAACTGACAAGATTTTTTAGAGGAGCTGAAATCCATTCGGCTTATGAAGCAGGATTTTCTGGTTTCAAGCTCCATAGGGTGTTGAATGCTGCAGGTGTTCGAAGCAGAGTCATCCATGCGGCAGCCGTGGAGGTGAAAAGCAACGACCGTGTGAAGACCGATAAAAGAGATGCTAAGAAAATAGCGGAACAATTAGCTGCAAAAAGGCTCAGGGCAATTTACGTACCCACTGAAGACGAAGAGAGACGTCGATCGTTATCTCGTGGCCGGGAGCAGGTTATCGAACGGCGCAAAGCGATCGGTAATCAGTTGAAGATGAAACTTCATTATTTAGGGATGATGGATTCCGACCCGCAGAAAGTAGGCGAGACCTTCTTGGAAACCGTCGAAAAGCTCGTGTTACCGAAGGAACACAGATTCGTGGTGGCAGAACTTATTGACGCATGGCGTCAAGAGACAAAACGTATCAAGCGATTCGAACAGGAATTACTGAAGCAAGCTGCCGATGATCCATTGGAAATAATTTATCGTAGTGCTCCTGGCATTGGAGCTATATCTGCACGGGTTTTGTCCAACGAATTAGACAATATGTTGCGCTTCGATAATGAGCGTCAGCTATTTTCATTCAGTGGCTTGACACCTGGAGAGTATTCATCTGGAGAGTACGTTCGCAGGGGGCATATTACTCGGCAGGGTTCACCTCGCTTGCGAGGGATGCTTACTGAAATCACATAACAGATCCCTTCGCTTCGCTCGGGATACGTCCCTGTCGCGAAATGCGAAGAAAGTCTTTCGATGTCATGCAGGACAATCGTTTCGCATTTCGCGACAGGGACTAAGTAGGACCCAACCTTTAGAAGATTTATTGATTTTGACTGCTTATTTATGAATCAGTTTTTTTGACACAGATCCAACCACTTTGTTTAGTGCATGTACCAAATTTCTTATATTTCGGATCACGATTTTTTCGTAATCTGAAAGCTTGTCGAAAAGCTGTGACCTGAGCGTGGTTTCGAAATTGTAATCCGTTTATAGTTTCTTTCGTGGAAATACGAACGGTCAAAATTTCTATGAATAACGACGCGCCTATGATCAAAATGATGATGCCTTGGGCTCGACATATTCCATAGAAAACCGATCTGGATAGGACTTGGCTTTTGCTCGTAATAATCGTGATGGACAATATTCGTTGATGACTCCGAAACAAACGATTTTACTTCGATCGCATCATCATCAAAAGTTAGTTTACAATCTGAGGCGGAGTGACTGGTGAACATATCGAAAATTATTCTCTCACCACGAGGCGTCATGTATTCTGTTACATTCTTAACATGTTTTTCTAAGACATCACCTTCGTCATCAAATATGACTAGTGTTGCTTCACCGACAATTTTAAGTTCGTCATCCTGACTATAAATGTAAGCCCTAGCCACTTTATCTCGAACACTACAAGTCAGGTCGTATGTTTGTGAGAGCGCAATGTCAGAAAGAAATAGACCAAGTAAAAAAATTCCAAATTTTGTTTTCATGTGATCCTCCAAGGCGAATCGTCGCCAAAATCTATGAGTCTTGCTTTAGCAAGCTCCGTACCAAAAGGCTTAAATGCGAAAATCTCAAGGAAGCCGCATCTCCCAAGTCATTTTCGTATGCTGGCTACTGCCACCTTTGACTATTTATAAGAGACGAAGCTGCCATTTCTGGCATCACTTGATTGATTACTATCGGCTGTTTGGCTCCTGCGAAATGCAAAGATATAAAACAATTAAAGGGTTATGAAAGTTGATCGCTTGGTATGAAGTTTGCTGAAGGCCTTGTGTTTGTTTCTATATCAGATTCTTTAGTGGAGGAATTAATATGAAAACCGGTCGAATTTTTCTAATTTTAATAGCAACCAGTATTGCAACCAGTTGCGGGATTAAAGCGACATCTTCTGCGATTCAGGGTGACCCTGCCTACGTCAAATATTCCGTTTATGAAGAAGATCACTTTGGCGATATTCTGGCTACCAGTGACTGCATTGTTCTTGATGGAAGTGATTCAGATCAAACGACTATTATTGAAAGCGGGGATTTTGAAGACGTAGAACTTCAATGGAAACTCCGCCATCATGAAGTGATGTTCAAATTCGAACAAGATGGTGATGAATTAATGAAGTCGTCTTATGACACGGAACTGTTTATGAATGGATATTACAACAAGCAATCGATTACGACTCGTCACGGAAAAACCTATCTAATCGTGCTGTCGGGACCGAGTTGTTAGGGGAACACCCCGATTGAAGTTAGCCTTCTTATAGCAGCATCAGGGTGTGTACTGAATGGCGCTGGGCTAAGGTTGAAATCCTTGAAAGACTTAGACTTAATCATTGTCATAATCTTATTGACTTAAACGTGATCTCTTTCGGAAAACTTTTACTTGATCAGCCACACTTCGTCGTATCTCTCGTAGAAGTTTTAG
>CAILAO010000017.1 GCA_903832105.1 uncultured Pseudomonadota bacterium
AATAAAAGATCAGATGGTGCGAATTCGTATCGGTTACGCTGCTTACTGGGTTCAAAGCTCTCAAATTGAGCAGATTATTTTTGCGGATCAATGGAGCAGATGACGGGACTCGAAGCCAATTTTTGAGATTTTGTCATTCTTATAAGGATGTTATATCAAAATTTAAATTAAAAACAGCGCACTCGTAAGACTTCGTAAGTTAATATAATTTGACAAATGCGAATTCGAATTGTTATTCTTTTATTAAGATACGAACTTTGTTTTTTGAGAGGTTTTGCGTGTATTTAAAGAGAGAACATCATTCTGGCATCATTGATTTATTCAATTCGGATTCAAAGAGCGGGCTGATCGTAGCGGGTATCGTTGGTTGCGGAAAAACCACACTGATAGAAGCTTGTTTGAAAGACATTCATTCAAGACAAGTTTTTTCGTTTTCAGGAGATGATACTCTATTTCGTACAGCTGTTAGCCAAGATTCCAAGTATATTCATTCCTATATAACATCCAAGACCTTAAAACCGGCACTTGTATTTGTTGATGAGGTTCAGAAAAGTGAAACTATTTTTGACGCACTAAAGTATGCGTTTGACAAAGCAGATATTTCTTTCATTGTCTCTGGCTCTAATCCTCATTTTTTATGCGAGAACGCACGGCAAAGATTACAGAGGAGAGCCGATCTTTTTTCAATGGGACCATTTTCACTGACGGAAATCCTTGCTCATGAAGGATATTTTGATCTGCATGCGGTGTTGTTAGAGTTTCTCAACCTTCTATCTGAACAAAAGATGCCGGAGATCTCTATATTTGACGGCGTTGTTGATGAGAAACTCTCGTCCATTATAGAAAAGTATTTTTCTGTGGGCGGACTTCCCCTCTCGTATATGAAAGAGAAAGAAACTCAGTCGTTTCGAGAGATCGCAAAGACTGTAGATCGTGGGTTTAGTGCCATGTTTCGCGACTCAGAAAATATATCTGAAATTGTCAAAATCGAACTGGCGAAGATTCACTCCTTGGAGTTTTCTTATCAAAGTCTTTTTCAAAAAACTCGCATTCGAAGTCGTAAAGTCATCAACGATGTTATTATTGATCTTAAAAATCATGGGTATATTTTTGAGAAGAAACCAATTATTTTCGACGAAGGTCGCACCTCATATCTGTCTATTTTTTCGTATGTAGATCCTGGCATCGTCACGTATCTATCGTCGCAACCGACCGATCAAGAAAATCTCGGACGCCGCGTCGAAGGATATGTGCATTCCAGGCTGGAATCGCTTCGCACAAGAATGTCCTTTAAAAACGAACTAGGGTACTTCAAGCCATACATTATTGATCGAGAGGGTAAGCTTAAGTTTTTACAAGGAGAGATTGACTTCATTGTAAGATATGGAAAACGCATTATACCCATCGAAGTAAAGGCGACCGACAATCGAGCAAATATTCATTGCCCAGTGTTAAAGAAATTTATAAAAGATAAAAAACTGCCGTTCGGAGTTGTTCTTTATGGGGGCGTGCCTTATTGGGAAGAGTCTGAAAAGTTGATTTATTGGCCGTATTGGATGATTTGAAAAGAGAGCGGATGACGGGACTCGAACCCGCGACTTGAACCTTGGGAAGGTTCCACTCTACCAGCTGAGTCACATCCGCTTATAGTAGGACTTAACCATTCGCCCCTAAAAAATCAATCACTCAATACTGAGTACCAGCGATTCTGGTAATAGGAAGATCGATATTCCCCACTGTCCCCTATAGGCAGCTGTTTTTTGCAGCAAAATGCCAATCAG
>CAILAO010000018.1 GCA_903832105.1 uncultured Pseudomonadota bacterium
CTGGAGGCAAAGCTCTTCAACCCCGCCGGTAAGAACGACGTCATAATCATAAAGGGCAAAAAAAAGCGATTATTATGTAGTTACTTCGCTTAATAAGAAGCGAGTTAATACGCGAAAAAATAGACGCGGGAACCGAAGAAATAAAAAATCCCGCACATAGCCAACACAAAGCCACAAAAGAAAGCGAGTTGAGTAGAAGACCCGTGTAGTCAACATCCTTGAAGTTGTGGGCGATTAGATACCAAAAAATCGTACTGAGAGCTAAAATGAAAAAGGTAACCACGTATGGTCTGGATTTTGCAAAAGATACATCAATATTCATAAGTTAACTCGTGCCTCTTGAATAGATACCCATACTAGGAAACAGAGATCTAGTCTGTCAATGTCTTTATTTGAGCTCGTTGCCTTTCGCCCAATATGGGGTGACCTTCCGGGGCCGCGCGCCGTGACCCGGCGGAAACCCAACGCCGGCTGTCTAGAAACTCGTCCCCGGCCTGGGCCTGTAATCAGATTTGGATTGCAGAATCTGCGGAATCAAAAAAGTTAACCTGCTTTGATGATCGGTTACTTCTGGTATTTATAGAGGCTTGACAAAATCCTGGAAACGAAGGATTTTAAACGAACCGAAGACAGCGAAGCTGAGTTCAGCTTTGGATTATTTCTAGCTTTTTTACCGGGATTTTGGTCTTTTTTCTTGGAGTTTTTATGAACAGAAGTGTGTTACCTTTTATTCCAGTTTGTGAACCGACTCTTCAAGGGAATGAAGAAAAGTACGTCATGGACGCTGTCAAATCGAGCTGGATTGGATCACAAGGACTTTATCTTGACCGACTTAATAAAGAATTTCCTCAATACCTTGGAGTAAAATTCGGAACAGCAGTTTCTAACGGCACAACGGCTCTTCATCTTGCTTGTACCGCCATTGGGATTGGACCTGGAGATGAAGTCGTCATCCCCGACTTTACAATGATTGCGTCTGCTTTTGCCGTCGCTTACACGGGAGCAAAACCCGTTTTTGTCGATTGTATGCGTGATAGCTGGAACATGAACATCGCTCAAGTTGAGGAAAAAATAACAAGTAAAACTAAGGCTATTATGGCCGTTCATATTTATGGTTTGGCGACCCCCATGGAGGAACTTCTCAAGATCGCCAAACGACATCATCTAAAGGTAATCGAAGATGCAGCTGAAGTGCATGGGTCAGAATATTTTGGAAGGAAATGCGGAGCCTTTGGCGATATTGCTGCTTTTTCTTTTTTTGCAAATAAAAACATCACCTGCGGTGAAGGTGGATTTGTCGTCACTAGTGATGAGGATCTCTATAAAAAGTGTCTTTATTATAAAAATCTTTGCTTTCCAATGGACCGAGGCCGCGTCTACGAGCACCATCACATTGGCTTTAATTATCGCATGACAAACCTGCATGCTGCTGTCGCGGTAGCGCAACTAGAGCGGATAGACGACTTAATTGAAGCTAGGCGAAAAAATGCTAGACTTTACAATAAGTATCTGGCGGAGATTCCGGGGATAACGCTGCCTATCGAACCACCCAACTACAAAAACACCTATTGGATGTATTCTATTGTTTTGGAAGACGAGTTTGGTATGTCCCGTGACGCCCTGATGTCCACGCTTCGTGACAATAATATTGACTCGAGGGCATTCTTCGTTCCGATGCACCAGCAACCGTCTTTAATAAAGATCGGCTGCCGCGAAGCAGGCTCTCAATTTGATTCTTTATTTCCAGTTTCATGTGAGATATCCAAAAAGGGGCTTTATCTTCCTTCGGCATCGCACCTGAAAGCAAGCGAAATCGAGCGTATATGCACAACAATTGCTAAAATACGAGAAGGAGTTTGAACGGTAATGTCACTTACTTTCGGCCAAAAATTTGCTAGCTTTTACGATCTTTTTTATCAATCGAAGGACTACGAGAAAGAATGTCAGTTTATCGAAAGTATTATAACCCCTTTCCTGCCTTCAAGCAAAAAAGATGCGAAAAAAAGCGACATTAAATTTCTTGATGTCGCCTGTGGAACTGGAGGGCATACGCAGATACTCGCTCGAAAGGGCTATAATGTCACGGGTTCAGACTTATCACCCGACATGATCACGTTTGCGAAGGCCAAAGCGCAAAAGGAGGGGCTGCAGATAAAATACGTTGGTAGCCTTCCTATGCAAGCCATCTCTTTCCCGGAAAAGTTCGACGTTCTTATATGCATGTTCGCAGCTATCGACTACCTCGTAGAAAAGAAGGATTTGCATTCTTTCTTGCATAGGGCGTTTGAACACCTGTCTCCCAATGGTTTATTATTGTTCGATTTTTATAATGGAATCGAGGCTGTTCGACATTTTGACCCTTGTCGCGTGAAAGAATTTACACAAGATAACAAAAAAATCATTCGAATATCTCGGACGACACAAAGCTTTTTGAAAAGTCGTTTGGACATAGAATTTGAATCGATTTTAATAGAAGGAAATCATGTGATCTTTCGCGAAAAAGAGACCCATCCGATGCGTTTCTATCTTCCATTAGATATGAGAGACCTAGTAGAAGAATCTGGATTCGACGTAGTAAAATTTTGTCCATTTATGGAACCGGATAAGGACATTTGCGTGAGCGATTGGAATCTGTCACTGCTCGCGCGGAAAAGATAAGCCATGACAGGACTGTCTGGGAAGCATATTTGCCTTGTTTGCCACCCGTATACAGCACGCAAGGATATCGGAGCGGGTGGAGACCGGTATGCTTACGAACTAGCGCGTTTTATTAAACCGTGCGCTGGAAGAACGACCGTTATGGAAGCGGGTATTGTTCGAAACCTGCCTACTGCCATCATAGCTGAGCTTGGTTTTCAACTGCGTTGGTCGTCAATGAAAGCGGATTTATATCATGCCGTTATGACTGTTTGCGCAACATCAGCTTTAAGACAACGGAAAAAGCCGCTCGTAACAACCATTCATGATCTAATTTCGCTTTATGTCAATCAAAGCCAAGATCGAAAATGGAAGTTTTGGTATAAATCTCGTTGTATCAAAAATGCCGCAGCCGCCTCTGATATGATAATTGTCCCATTTTTTTCGACAAAAGCGCAATTGATAGACGATTTAAAAGTAAAGGAGGAAAAAATTCGAGTGGTTCATTATGGCGTGGATCACGAACAGTTTTATCCAGCGCCCAAGGTCATAAAGAGGAAGAGAAAAGTTCTTTTTGTCGGCGCTTTAAATAAGGGAAAAGGCGTTGACTCACTTGTTTTATGTTGGGATCAAGTGATAGATAAGTACAAAGATGTGGAACTGGTTCTCGCTTCTAAAGGATGGGATTCGAACTATATTAAAAATCTCATCGCCCAGACCAAGAACAAGGATTCAATCAAGCTTATAGGTTTTATTCCAGAAGATAAGTTAAGGAAAGCCTATCTTGATGCGGACATTGCTATTTTTCCATCCCGCTACGGATTCGGTTTGCCAACCTTAGAGGCCATGGCATGCGGAACACCGACAATTTCTGGGAACACCCTGGATGCCCCGGAATTTGTTCAAAATGCAGGTCTTCTTGTGAATCCAGACAACTTAGAGGATCTTTCAAGCAAAATTCTCTGTTTATTGTCAGATGATTCTAAGTACAAAGACCTAGTTCAAAAGGGCATCGAAAGGTCCAGTCACTTTCATTGGAAAAAAACAGCTAGCGACACCATGAAAGTTTACGAAGAGTTGCTTTGAAAGTAACCATCTATCCTTCATAGAAAAGTTTTTAAAGACATCACCCTCGTCTTTAAAGGAGATAGTCGGGATGCGGAGAAATCTCGGATGACTACTCTGCTTGGGCTGTCGTCAAAGAAAATCCATTTTTAGCAGCTAAAGTTGTCACGCGAACAAAGTCAGATGATTTGAAAAACACCCAAAAAGAGTGGTGAAATCAGTCAATTTCATGTGACCTAGAAGATTCGCCCAAAGCTGTTAAAAGGTCTCTATACTGAGATTCAATAGTGACCCATGAGTAGTTTCCCTCAACATACTTGTGACCGCGCTCGCCCAAAACTCTGCAATAATCTTTTCTTTTTAACGTTCCCAACGCTTTAACGAATTCTCCAAACGATCGATAAATCAATCCACCTTTGGATCTTCTACAATGTCCGACCAGAACCGGGCTCTTCCCATTCACAATGACCGTTTTTTTTGAATACCAGGCTTCGAGTACGACAATCGAAAGACTTTCAAACTCAGAAGACAAAACTAACCCGTCGCACGCAGCAAGGGCATCCCACTTGGTACGTTCGTCAACAAAACCTAACGGGATAATATCCGGATGCGCGGGAATGGTCATGGTGGATCTA
>CAILAO010000019.1 GCA_903832105.1 uncultured Pseudomonadota bacterium
AGCGAAAAAGCTCAACGTTTCAAGAAAGAGATCACGTTGAAGTATCAAGTCTATGTCTACGATGACGTAGACGTTAACCTAGTGCCATTCAGTACACACCCTGTTATTAAAAGTATCTCATTAAAAAATATCTGGTTATGGTAAGTTATCTAACTTTGAAGATCCTTTGCAACTCCTATAATCCAACACTAAAGATCGCTTTCCTTGCCCTTTTATTAATACCATCCCCATTGACCGCCATTAAGTTACACCGTTAACAACCGATACCTCCTTCTAGAATGAATGGGAGGTTCCCGTGATTAAGTTTTTACTTTTCACCGATGATGAAAGTGACAAGACCGTTTCGGGTATCCAAGAATACCTCGCTCTCTTTGACGTGCCTTCACAGGTGATGTCAGGGAAGGCTTTCTTGTCGCCTCCAGGTCAAGAATCAGGCCCGCAAACGAACATTTCCCAACAAAAAAATGACCCCGGCACTCACCTCATTGCCGTCATTCAAGATACTGAGGTTGGAAAAGAACTATTAAAACTGATTCACTCCATCCGCTCGACGTCGGGTTATGAAGAAGTGTGCTTTTTACTGATTACACCGGAACCAGCACCACAAGTGAAAGACAGTTTTTTCGAGGAATTGAACATCATGGGGGTTCTGCCACCACCGATTAAAAGCAGTGTCTTAATCCCAGTGATAAAAAAGGCAATTGAAATCCCTAAAAATTATCACGAAGCTTCTTCACTCCGTCAAAAAATCCAAACACTTCTTAACACCGAAGATTCGGGAAAAGAACTCATGGAGGCCATCGAAAAGCTGGCTGTTTTGAATCATACGTCGCCAGTTTATCTCCAATATTTGAAGGCTCGAGCCCTAGAAAAAATGGGCTCCTACAAAGAGGCAATTATTGCCGCCAACGATGCGATAAGCAAAAATCAGAACTTTCTTCCCGGTTGGAGCGTCCTCGCGTCGATCTATCAAAGATCAGGCGATGCGGATGCCGCTAAAAGATCCCTCGTCCGAGCCTTAAAAATTGCCACGGAACATGTCGATTACTTGGTCCAGCTTGGTGACATTCATTTTGAAGAAGGTGAATTTAGGGAGTCAGAGACCTTTTATCGCCGCGCTTTGAAAAGGAGTCCTGACCACTTGTCTGCACGGGCAGGCCAAGTTGCAGTCAGTCTCGCTACCGGCGAAAAGCCCTCACAAGACGATCTTTCCTACTTCCCGTCTTCGCTCGAACTCGCGAGGATTTCGAATCTCAAAGGGATTGAACTCTCACGCAGCTCTCAATTCACGTCAGCGCAAAAACTCTATGAAAATGCCTTAACGTTTCTTCCCATCGCTGATCAGGCACACAAGGTCCTTTTCAACATGGGTCTCTTGATGGAGCGTGCCCAAAAATATGATGAAGCTGTCAAATACTACGAAGAGAGCATCACACGCGCTTCTCCCGAACCTCTTCCTAAAGCCATCAGCAGGCTTGAAGCATTAAGGGCGCGAACGACGGATCCTCAAAATGTAAAAATGACGAAGGGAGTTGCTTGAAATGGACTATATACTGATTCTTCGTCCTGCTGAACACACCGAGCAGTTTGTTAAACAAGCGATTGACAAATACAAGGGAATTTTTGTCGCGGAAATTTCGCTCGACGTGTCAAAAAACGCATCGGAAGCATCCTACATGATCC
>CAILAO010000020.1 GCA_903832105.1 uncultured Pseudomonadota bacterium
CCAAGTTGTTTCTCTTTCCACTGTCCGTTCTTAATGTTCAATTTCGGGTAAAAATTCCCCTTGAAAATAACATCACCTGCCATCTGCTCATATGGATAGTAATTGTTACCGAATAAATCAACTCGATGACCCGATGCAATCAGAGCATTACCTAGAGTGATCGCGTGTTTTCCTAACCCACCCATTTTCGGGTGAGGAATATCCTCTGAAACCAAGAGAATATTCAGTACAGTCATGATGAAAGCCTTACCATCAGCCAACTTGTTACTGTATTTTTATCTTCCTGCCTCAGCACATAACGATAACCCAGCATACTCATGCAGCCGAGTAGGAACACGATAACAACCAATGTCCTAAAAATATTTGGCTCAACCACTTCAACAAGATACCAACCAATTATGGCAGGCACAATCGTACAGGCTAATGCAGGGACGACGCCCTGTTTAAAATATACAACGAAGGGGACCGGTACCGTACGGCCATGGACATAGACTAATAATGGAATTGCCATTACAGCAGATACCAGTAGTTGGCTGATAGCGGCACCCAAAATACCTAACATGCTTACCAGAAAATAAGCGCTCCCGATGCCAACCACAGCTCGTAAAATAGCAAACAATCCCGTCACCCTAGGGTGCCCCAAGCCATCATTTATCAGGGTTGGAAGATTAGTCAAAGAATCTAGAAAACTTGCCACTGCGAGTAGTGCCAAAATGTGGCTGCTGTGGGCAGCAAAGTTCTCTCCCATCCAGAGTTTCAGTAGCATGTGTGCGAGTACAACCAAGAGCACCGCAATCGTCCCATTGAGAAAAATAGTGTATCGGACAGCCACTAAATAAATTCGACACAACCGATCAATCTCATCCTTAGCCGCTAAGGAACTAGAGAATGGAAACATCACTGCACTTAGTCGATAGGTTATACCGAAGACGCGATTCACAAGCGTGAATGGAACCACATAAAATGCCAATGCCTGCATACCAATAAATGCACCGACGATTAGTTTGTCGGCCTGTAGATAAGTAACAGCAGCAATATTCTTTAAATAAGCAAAGCCGCTGAAATTAAGGACTTTATGGACAGTCTCAGAACCTGGAGCAACCCAACGGTATTCAGGCAGTAATCGTCCGAACCAATGTTTGAGGAAGGCAACATTAATCATGCTGGCCATTAGCCGTACCAGCACGATCCCGACTAACCCACCACCCATGAGTACGACCCCAACTGTCAGTAAGGGTACAACTGTGCCGAAGATGGCCTCAAACCGAGCAGAAATATCATATCGGCCTAAACTTTGCGGAATGCTCTGAAGATAAAACTGGAGCTGGCCAAAAAAGAAACCAGCGCCACCAATACGCAAAGCCAGAACAGCGGTGTCATGCAACGCTGGAGGTATTACAAAGACCTCAACCACCAACCAAGACGCTGCTAGGAAAATGGATACTCCGCCAAATATTCCAATGAGAAGATAGATTAAAATGCCTAGAGAAACGACCTGGTCAAGTTTTACTTTCTCACCTTTTGCGTGATACTCTGCCAAATATTTAATGGAGCCAGCAGCGACATTGATATCGATGATTGCAAAGTAGCCGACAATCGCAACAATCAGAGCCAATACACCATATTCAGATTCACCAATCTGGGCAACAATGATTGGTAATGTAATCAGTGTAACTAAGGCAGGTAACGCAGCACCCCCAAAATTTGCTAACGAGTTTCTAAGTAGTGTTGCTCGCATGGCCTATTGAGTTTTCTGAACTGCTATAAGAACGTGCTGTGCCAGATACGGTAACGCCAGCACTAGGCCTAATACCTGCATGGTCCGATACTCTATGATCGGCGTTCCGAAAAATAAATTTGGTAGTGACATAACCAACCCGATGATGCCGGCACCAGCTAGCGCCCGCATTTCAGGTGAATTCATTGGCGACTGTGCCCGTAATCCGGCGAGGATCGAAGCCAAAAGTGCTCCGGAAAACAGCACCAACCCAATTAATCCGGTTTTTAACCAGACATGCAAAAACCCGCTATGCATATAAAAAAACCGCCCGCCATGAAAAGCCACCTCAGCGCGAGATGAAGAAGTATATTCACTCCAAGTACCAATCCCTAAAACTGGGTTCCTTAAAATAGAATCCATAGCCAACTCAAGTTCCACAAAGCGGCCTGATTGCAAATCTATACTCCCCGATGAAGCTAGATCGGGGAATAAACTGGCTAGGAGATTGTTGGATGCACTAAACTGGAAGCGTTCAAACCAGAATGTACCCACCATAATCAGTATGAGTCCGGCTATGGGAATGAGTTTGATAAAACTAATTCGCTGGCGGTGCATGAAGATAAAGACAAACCCCGCAACAATCAAACCCAGCCAGGCAGTTCGTCGAAATGACAGCAAAATGACCAGTACCCCAGCGATCGTCACCACCCAATAAAATACCGATCTAAATGAGATTTTTCCATTGCTTGTGTCGATCAGTCGCCAAGCTGCTAAGAAAGCTGCCATGACTGCAAGTACACTATCATTAATGTCAAAGAATGTTAACTTGACGCCAATTTTCTGAATATTGGCATAGAAATTTGCTGGATCACCATCTAAAAAAACATACCTGAAGAGACCCCACATGCACCTTGCCAAAACACAGCATAAAAATACGAGCATTAATTCATTTATAGATTTTTGATCTCTAAAAGCTCGTAGCAACACATACACAAAGATAGTCATATTAAGTATATTCAATACCCCAGACCCACTGATGATTAAAAAGAAGGGTTGATCTAGGTATGAACCAACTATTATGTGCGCCAAGAAAAGCAAATTGAAAAGAAAAAGATATATCCTAATGCTTGCCTTAGGAGCATCTCTCCTTGACCATAAGTGGTCGATTAAAACCATTATGCCGATCCAATAAAGATACAAATTAACAAAACCAAAAAAAGTCCTTCCGCTCCCTCTTTTATAAATAGTTCCGGTTATTTCTTCATCGATAACGCCATACGTAGAACC
>CAILAO010000021.1 GCA_903832105.1 uncultured Pseudomonadota bacterium
GGCTTTAAATGAACCAAGACAACGAAAGAGACCGTCGAAAGGTGAGGCTGCCCTCAGAGGCATTCCATGCGTGTCCAGTCTGCCGCTTTACAAAATTGCTCAAAATTGATGGCCAGGCGCTTTGTACGTCATGTGGCTGGAACTCGATTGCCGCGTTTGTTGATGCCGGCGGATGCGACGTGGGCAATAGGGTCATTTCATCAAAAACCAAAGATACCTTAAGGCAACGATCAACACAAAACTCTGCTTTCGCTCTGGCGATTTAACTTGAACCTCATTGGAGGAAACACACGTATGCGACTCATTAAATTCATCAAAAAGTGCTGGCAGCGTTTCATCTCGTCACACGAAGACGGAGCCGTCATGGCAAAACGCGCCATCAACGACAACAGCCATTCCGAACATCTTTGGCTTGAAGCAAGGCTTCGTCACTATTTCTGAAGAGGAGTCATTAACAAGGTGAAAGAGTTACTCATGGCAAAAACACAAAACACGACTGGGGCATTCATTGAAGAACGCCTTTTTAGCGAAACCGACTACGCCATTATCCGCACACTTATCCAAACGCTTCCCAATACGAAGAGGCGAATTCTTGAAATGCACTTTTGGGAGGGTTTCTCACTCACAGAAACCGCAGCCAGCCTCGGCATGGATTGGGCAAGAATCAACCGAGAAATCAAGGACGCATTTGAAATGCTAAAAATCTCTTGCGAAAAAGACCCACGCTTTAGCAGACACAAGAAAAACAGATAGGAAACAAAAACATGGAGACCACTTGTATGAGAGAAAGTATGACGCTTAGTCAAGAAATGATTCAAGAGGCAAAACAGGAATATCTCAAATTCGATATTTTTAAGGGCGTACCAAACCAAGAGGGGAAAATTGTAAAAATCCGCTCAATAGGATCAGCCAGCATTGCCGTAGGATCTTCCACATACCATGTGAAACTTAAATCACTTCTCGCCGATGTTTTTTACTTGCTCCCAGAGACAAAAAATAAGGGGGCAGCCGATTATTCAATTCTCACCCGCGAGCCATCACTATGTCCTACGAGAAAATATTTTTGGCACCGCGTCGGTGATGCCGTCGTCATGAAAGGGGAAAATCATGGCCTCATGAGTCTTGAATGGGATCTTTTTCCGGGGGCAAATATTTTCATGAATCTTTACCCCGTGGAACGCTCTGTCATGGACGCCAGCAAAGGGGACTAAAGCCACCACCCGTTAGAAATTTGGCCTAGTTTTATCAACTGTTTTTTTGGAGAAATTAGTATGAACCGTACTCAACTTAAATCAGCAGCGCCTCTTGTTCTTTATGTCTTTCTGATGCTCCTCACCATGGCTGAACCCTCCTTTGCAAGTTTTGAATCGTCTCTTCTCATGATGAGAACAAAACTCACAACGATTATCCTGCCGCTTTTATCAGTGATTGGCCTCGGATTTGCGGCGCTGAGTTTCTTTACCGGAAACCCAAACGCCAAGCAGCACATAGCTTATGCGATCTTTGGGTGTCTCTTTGGCTTTGGGGCTCAAGCTATTGTCGATTTTATTTCGCAGACCGTTAACTGACGATGAGTAAAAAAGGGGCGCACCAGCGCCCCAACCAGATTTTTTGGGAGAAAAAAATGCAAGAACTCGTCTCATCTAAAGTTCCGCGTGCGCTTGAAACAAAAACCAAGATCGCGGGTTTTGAACTTGCAGACGTTCTCATTATCTTTCTTTATCTTGCCGCGAGCAATTTCATCTTTGGAACCACGGCGCTTAAACCAGTCATGGTCTGGTGTGCCACCGGGCTTCTTGCGGGGGGGCTATATTTTCTAAAACGCGGCAAACCTGATGACTTCCTGCGCCATACGCTGCAATTTTTTTTATCGGAGACGGTCTTTACGTGCGGCCAAGCTGATAGCGAGTATCGTCCGGTAATTAATGATGGAGGAGATAAATGACAAATATTTTGCCTCGAAAACACACAGAACTTTCGGAGTTTAGAGAGGACGCCTCCCTCGTGAGGGAGCTGCCCTATTGGGATATTATTGATGACACCATGATCCTCGCAGACGGCACCTTGGCCGCGGGCTACCTCCTTACTGGCATCGCAATCGAAACCTGGGATGCCGATGAGATTAATCGCCTGGCTTCGGATCTTAGAGCGTTTCTTAATGGCATCCCCGACGAGGTTGAGGTCACTTTTATCTCTGACGTTAATGCCGGGAATGACGCTCTGATTTCCCAGCACGAGGCATTAAAAGGAAAAAATCCAGAGGCTGCGTGGATTGCAGGTGAGCGCGTCGCAAGGTTAATGGCGGCAAATCGAGACGAGAGGCTTCTTAAACCTAAGCTTTATCTTGTGGTTTACCGGAGAAAATCACCCATTTCAGCGGGCAAGCGGTCAAATCTGATTCAGCGTTTTTTTCACCCGCCAGCGACGTTTCAATCCGAAACAAAAGCCGAGTTTGACGCACGCGCATCAACGTTGCGCCAAACCGCTGAAGGGATTATAGGAGGACTTTGCGGGCTTGGGATAAAGGCCGCGCCAGTGGACGACGCTGCTATGTGCTCTGTCATCTACCGCTTTTTAAATCCAAGCCGCGCTACCGAGCATCCGCCGCCAAAAATATCTGACGCCCATAGAACCCAAGAATTTACTCCCGAAGAACTTGCCGTTGAGCCAGGGCTCTCACTTCCAAGTCCAAGAGAGCAGCTATGTTTTTCAGATCTCATTTTGGATATGGAAACGTTTTTGCTCGGCTCATATCATCACCGCATCATCACTCTCAAGGCCCTACCGGAATTTACTCATGCCGGCATGATGGCTAAACTGTCGGGACTTCCCTTTCATCACATGATCTCGGTTCACGTGAAAGTGCCGCCTCAAACAGAAGAGCTTTCGCGGCTTCAGGCAAGACGCCGCATGGCCCATTCGATGTCTCTTTCTCAAGGCGGCAGGGCGACTGATCTTGAAAGCGAAGCGAGGCTCCATGCTACGGAAGATCTCCTCCGCGAACTTCTCGCAACGGGGCAAAAGATTTTTTACGCGCAAATTGCCATTTTGATCCGCGCCAAAAACATTTCTGATCTGACCGTCATGACAAACACGGTTCTTTCGCGCATGAGGGAACTTGGAAGCGCCGAGGGCCTTGCCGAGTCTGTGGCGGCATTTAAAACTTGGAAAACCATGTTGCCGCTTGGAAACATCGCTATGATCCGGCAAAAACGAATCAAAACCGATAATCTTGCCGATCTTCTTCCTATCTACGAAGGTTTCCGGGGAACAGATGACGCAAAACCAGTTTGCTTGTTTGAGAACAGATCGGGCGGCCTCGTGGCTCATGATCCATTTCACCCTGGGTTTCCAAACTACAACGCCCTTGTCACAGGATCAAGCGGCGCGGGGAAATCATTTCTCAATAACCTCGTCCTCTTTCAATATATGACAGAACGGCCGATGGTGTTTGTCATCGACATTGGCGGGAGCTACCGGAAACTTTGCGAATTTTTTGGCGGCGAATATATAGACATTACTCCGCCAAAAGATGGCGAGACGGTGAAGCCCATTAATCCTTTTGCGCTGCCGTGTGGCTCGCGAGAGCCTTCGCCGCAGAAACTTAAATTCCTGCTGGCTCTCCTTGAAAATATCCTTGCGGGAGACGACGGCGAGCGTCTTGGAAAACTTGATCGTGCGCTCCTCGAAGAGATGGTTATTAAAACCTACGACGACGCAGCAGGCAAAAATGAAGACCCCACGCTTTCCCACCTCTCGCGGCTACTCGCAGCATCGCCAGAGCCTTCTCTCAAAGCTTTTGCGAGGATGCTTTACCCATGGACGGGCGCGAGGCCATACGGAAGACTTCTTGACGCAAGGAGTTAGCTGGATATTTCGTCTGATCTTGTGGTGTTTGACCTGAAGGGCCTATCGGCCTACCCGGATCTTCAAGCCGTTATGATCCTTATCATCACGGATTTTATCCTTGGTAAAGTGGAGGCAAAAGACCCAACGGGAGAGCGGAGAAAAAAACAGATCTTAATGGACGAGTCGTGGGAGCTTCTAAAAAGCAGGGCTTCAAGCAATTTCATGGAATACTGCGTGAGGACGTTACGAAAAACCGGAAGCGGCATCACGTTTATTACTCAAGGATTAGAGGAAATCGTGGCAAGTCCCATTGGCCCTGCAATCCTCTCCAACACGGCAACAAAATTTATTTTAATCCAGCGCGGCGATTTAGATCCGGTGAAAAAAATCTTAAAACTTAATGACCAGGAAATGGCTCTTGTCAGCTCTCTACGGCAGGCCAAGGGAGAATATTCAGAGGCGTTTTTGATCGCAAATGATGTGCGCGGCGTTATCAGGCTAGTTCCAGCGCCAGTTGACTATTGGCTCGCCACAAGCGATGCGAGCGATAACGCCTATCTTGACGGCCTTCGCCGCGATCACCCTGATCTAACATTAAAAGACATTATTATCAAAGCTTCGGCGGCGTTTCCGTTCGGAGCAGCAGGGAGAACCAAGTGATGAAAAAGAACGTTTTTGCGGCTCTATTTGCCGCGATTTTCTGGATAAGCAGCACACAGATCGCTGTCGCCGATATGTTTGGTGGAGACATTGCCGTCCTCGTGCAGATTTTAAGTAACTCCGTGCAGCAGCTTGCCCAACTTCAGCAAATTCTTGGCACCGGCAAAGATTCGCTTCGTCTTATGGAAGACATTAACCGTGGACTTAAAGACGCTATGGTGCTCAGTCAAATCATAAATCGCCCACTTTCTAGCGGCACGTTGTCTGATCTTCAAAATGTTCAGCTAGCAATGCAGCGCGTGGAAGAGCTTTACGGCCTCGTTCCACGAGGGCCGGAAGCTGCCGCGCAAAAAACCACGGATCAAACCGTGGCCGAGGCGTTTACAATGCACAATGAGGCGTTTCGGTACGCAGATCAAGTTGACCCGGAAGCAGAAAGAATTAAAGACTACGCTAAATTTGTCAACCCGCAAGGAGCAGGCCGCCTCACGGCGCAGTCGATTGGCGTTCTTATAAACGTCATGAATCAAGTGCTTCGCACCAACGCAGCTATGCTGAAAATGCAGGGACAGCAACTTGCCATGCAAAACCATGCCCAGAAACTGTCGTCCGAGCAGTTTCGCAGCCAGTATCAGGAGCTTTCCCGAAACTTTGCCCGGCTAACCCCCGCCTATGATTTGCCATCGCTCAGATGAGCCAGGGCGCGTTCAATTTGGAATAGAGAACATTGGAGATGAATCCATGGATAATTTTGCACTTCTTGGCAGTGTGGCTGTGAGGCTGCACGGAGAATTTCGCACGCTTTACTACATGCTTCTTCCGCTATTTTTTGCCCTTGCTGTGGCAATCACTTGGTTTCGCGGGCCAAATGGAGGGCCTGACTTTGTGCAGGTGTTAAAGAGGGCCTTCATCGCAACGCTTCTTCTCGTGGGATTTACCGAAATGACGGACACCATTCTTTGGATATCAAAAGGGCTGTCAGAAAAAATCTCCGACATGAGCGGCCTTGATGCGATTATTGGCATGGCGGGTGATAAGGCAAAAAGCTACACGCTTTCAACAACCTCCATTTTGATTGGTTTTAACGACCTCATTATCGCAGTCTTGTCTTTTCTGTCGTATCTCATCCTCTATGCCGCTCGCTTCATAACAGTTGCGATGTATCATTTTTCTTGGGTGTTTTTGACGCTGCTTGCGCCCTTTCTTCTCCTGTTTCACGTATTTTCAAGCACTCTCACCGTGAGTCTTTTTCGGAGCATGATTGAAATCGCCTCGTGGCGGGTCGTTTGGTCCGTGCTCTCTGCAATGCTCACGGCTCTTCCATTTGGCAACGCTTATCAGGCTGAGGGCGGATACATCACGGTCGTCATCATCAATTTCATTATCGCCCTTGCAATGCTCGGCACGCCGTTTGTCGTGCATTCTCTGGTGGGGTCGGGATTTTCTTCAATCGCCGGCACAATCTCGTCTGGAGCGGCAGCCGCAATCGTCGCCGTGCCGATAAAAGCCCAGTCGGTAGCCACCATCGGACGCAGCGCGATATCTGATGTGCGGACGGTGGCAGCTCGCCCCATCACAATGATTAACGCTTTCAAAATAAATCGATCACTCAAAAAGGAGTCCTCAAAATAATGCAAAACCCAAAAAAAACATGGTTTGAAACTTGGGGAGAAGAACGCGCTCAAAACAGTTTTCTTAAAGGTCTAGTTCTCTTTGGTACTTTAGTTATCGCCGCTGAAACCGCCGCCGTCACGATTTTGACCTTGAGGCCGCCTCTAATAGTCGCCGTTGGTGACAGGGGGTCAGAAGTTATGAAAGTCTCTCTGAGCCCAAAGGATTACCGCGAGGGAGAAATCACGAGCATTATCAAAGCCTATATTGCAAGCCGCTACAACTGGAACCACGCATCAATCGAAGAATCATTCAAGGCGGCGTCAAAATACATCGCGCCTGAATTTTCAAAAAAATTCCAAGAAGAAAGTAGCGAGCAAGTTAAATTCGCACGAGAAAAACGCCTCACTCAAAAGCTTTATATTTCTGATATTAGGCTCTTTCCGGAAAAGAGTGAGGCCATCATCACGGGAGACCGCATCATTGCGGTTGATAACATGAGGGCCGCGAGCCCCATCACGGTTGAGATCAAGTATGAAGTTCAAAAGCGCACTGAAAATAACCCTGAAGGCATCTATGTTACGGGAGAGAAGTTGGAGCCATTAGGTTCTGAAGGAGGCGGCAAGTGAGACGAAGTGCCAATGTTTTGTTTGCGCTTTTGCTTTTGATGCTATTCCCCATCGCGGGAGCCTCATCTTATGCAAGCGCCATTCGCCATGTCGCGGCAGGCCCTGATGATGTTGTGACGATCAATACGGCTCTTGGACTATCAACCCTCCTTGAACTTGACGGACGGCCAAAAGCCGTCATCGTGGGAGATCAAGACGCCTTCCGCGTGGAATATGCTGGCGAAGCGCTTGCCATAAAGCCGCTTATGGCAAAGGCGCGAAGCAACCTCTTTATATCAACGGCAAACGAAACCTTTCGATTTCGCCTCCGCGTCGTCGCTCAAGACGGCGCTGATTTTGCGGTGAAAGTCACGCCAAAACGGCGGCCTGCGCCAGAACCTGGAGGAAAACAGAAGACTCTGCCAATGCCCTCTTACAGTGTGAGCGCAGTTAATCCTCAAATGAAAACCGTGACAAAGGACAGTCTCACCCTCACCGCAGAGGCGGCAAGGTGGGACGGAGGCGGCGCTATGCTAATCGTTTCATTTCGCATCTTCCTTGGGCCATCTGTTTTTGGAAATAGAGGGCTCATGCTCGAAGCTTCTGATTTTCATGTCCTCCAAAACAAACGTCAAAAAAACCGTGAGGTGACGATCTCGCAGCTAGTTCTTGACCAAATGACAGTATCTGTGAATAGGCCGATCGCCGGAACCATAATCATCTCTCGCCGCGACATTGACCCGCTCGATCAATTGTCAATGGTCTTTGCACCACCTGTTTTAGGGGATTTATCTCAGGGCCTAAAAATAAATCTTCAACTTCCGGAGACACGCGCAAGAAAACCATCTGCAAAGAAAGGAGGCCATGTTGGCGATAAAAGCACCAAAAAAGGAAAAAGTGGATAGCTATTTTCTGAACCAGCAAAGCCCCTTCAGTAAAAAACGAACGCTCAACACTTGGACAATCAAAATTGTTGCGGCCCTCGTCATCACAGCCATGATTGCAGTTCTTTTTGTCACGGGAAACAGCAGCGATGATACCAAAAACTTAAAACCTTCGTCCGTGAGGAACGTGCAAAGCGCAAACAAGTCCACGTCGGAGGCTATCTCAAGGTCAATGGCAGAAGGGGCTCCCTATCTTCCTAATGGTTACCAGTCGCAAGCTGGAGGAAGTGCTCAGCCCCTTACGATACCTCCACGTCAGTACACGTCATCACAAATCGTGAGGCGCGAGGGTCACGACCTCGGCGGCGCAGCCTCACTCTCTCTTGCTACGACCATCCCCGCAAAACTGATTAACACTGTGGTGTCATCTGATAGCGTGAGCCCTGTTATTGCGGAAATTTCGGAGGGTGCGCTTGACTCTGGCTCAAGCCTTGTTATTCCGTCTGGCACGAGGGCGATTGGCCAAGCAAGTTATGACGATGTGACGAGAAGACTCCAAGTGAGGTTTCACGCTCTGGTGCTGCCAGATGGAGAAGAGAGGGCGTTTTCCGGCCTTGCGCTTCTCGGCGACGGCTCGGCTGGCCTTGAAGGAGAATATCATTCTGAGCGGCTGACAAAACAAGCGGGACGTTTTCTTGGCACCTTTGCGGGCGGGTTTGCCGACGGAATGAAAGATCGCCAAATGACTCCATCGGGACAACCTATGGAAAAAGGCTCCATAAAAAATGGGCTTCTTAACGGTCTTTCCTCGTCAGCTTTTGCCGAGGCTCAAGGCACAGCTCAGGATCTTCAGCAGACCAGGCCTTATCTCGAAGTTTCTGCTGGCACAACGTTTTTGATCTATCTTGATAAGGGGTTTTCACCATGAATGGAAATGCAAAACGCGAACAAATAGATGATGGAGATCATCTTTTTCGAATTGCCATGCTTCTCGTCCTCGCAATGATCGGAAATCACATTTGGAAAAAGGTCGGCCCTTGGTACTACGCGCATCAATTTCAGATTATTTTATTAGGCTCAACTATCCTTATTGCTTTGACCGCCGTGGCGCTCAGTTATCTCTGGAACTACTACGTCGAACATATCGACTATAACCGTTCCATCACGGCAGAAAGCGATGATGCCGTGCTTCTTGGAAGGGACGAAAAGGGCCGCGAGGTATTTTTAAAAGAACAATTCCGAACCCTTCACGCCCAGATAATCGGCACAACCAGCGCCGGAAAAACAGAAAGTGTCGTCCTTCCATGGGCCATCCACGACATTGAGCGAGGCTCGGGGCTTTTGATTGTTGACGGCAAGGCCGACACGTCGTTTCTTGATAAGCTCTACAGCTACGTCGTAAAAAGTCATAGGGAGGATGATTTCAGGTTTTTTTCGCTTGCGCACATTAGGCAGTCCAGTGTCTTTAACCCACTCCAGGAAGGAAGCTCGGAGGAAATTGCAGAGCGGGTGTTTTCGAGTTTTTCGATTGAAAGTGAGTACTACCGCGCTGTTCAGTATAGGCTTTTTCTCGCCGCTCTTTATCTTTTGAAAGCGGCCAATGTGCCGGCGTCAATGGCCGCCGTGGAAAAACTTTTTGTTGACGCAGCGTTTTTGGAGGCTGCGCTTGGCCTAGCAAACGGCGCGACTTTTGCCAAGGCGTTGCAAGATTATTCCAAAATGCCTGACGACAAAAGATGGGAGCTTTCGAGCGGGCTCACGTCAAACCTTGGCCACTTCACGTCAGGAGATCATGCCGTGCTCTTTAATGGTGATGGCCAACGGATCAGTTTTGAACGGGCTCTCACCAAAAACCACATTTGCTACTTCCAGCTTCCAACGATGCGTTTTCCATTTTTGGGCGCGGCAACGGGAAAACTAGTCCTTCAGTGCTTTCAGTCAGCCGTATCCATGCGCCACCTTTCTTTTGGTGGAGGAGGGCAGCCGCCACGTTTTTTTTCGTGCTTTTTGGATGACTTTCAAGACTACATCTATCAAGGCTTTGGGGCGCTTCTTAATAAATCACGCTCTGCAAACGTCGGCATCGCGTTTTCCCACCAGGCCCTTGGCGACATCGATAAGGTCGGCCCCGAGTTTCGAAACGTAGTCACAAGCAACACCAATGTGAAAGTGGTCATGAGGACGTTAGACCCCGACACATGCGACCACTTTGCAAAAACGTTTGGAACAAAATCCTCTGAAAAAATGACCAAAAGAAGACAGCGCAATGCTCTTGGAAGTCATGACACAGGTGAGGGATCGGTGCGGGAGGTTGAAGAGTACCGCTATCATCCAAATGTCATCAAAAACCTATGCCGAGGAGAAGGCGTAGTGAGCATTCCTCACCCAAAAGGAGTTAAAACTCTCAAAATTTCGTTTTTAAAAAGAGAAGATTTGCCGAGGAGAAGTCTTCCTGAGGTTCAAAAAATGCTTCCGGACGTAGTGCTTTCAAATCTGAACGCCGCGCAGACCAAGGCCACTTGCACCATGGCAACATCCGAAAAAAAGGAGCCCTCAGATGAAAAAACTTAAATGGATTTGTTTTCTTCCCATGATGATTTTTGTCCACGCATGTGCGACCCCAGGTGAAGCGACTGGCTTAGGCGCAGGCGCTGGTGCGGTTCTTGGCGGCGGCGTCGGAGCAATAGCAAACCCTGGGGCGTCGGGCAAGGGCCGCATAAAAAACATCGTGATTGGCACGGCGGCAGGGGCAGCCCTTGGCGCTGGTGCTGGCTACGGAGCACAAAAGTTCATTGAAAGTAGGGAAAATGGGGCGTTTGAAAAAGGAAAGGCGGACGGCAGGCGGCGGCTTGAAGAGTATTCTTCTCCTGGTGAGGAGCCAAGTCTATTACCGGCCAAAATCGAAGCCGTTTATGTTGATGACATGGTGCGAGGAAACCTCTTTATCCCGGCTCACGTGGAATACCGCATTGTGGAACCCGCGAGGTGGCAGCGATGACCAAAGGAAATGAGCCCGCAACAAAAAGAAAACGTCTTCTCCTCACGCCGCGAGACCTCAATATCTTGCGGCTTGCGGCAGACCACGGCATTGTCACAAGCGATGAAATATTGAAACTTTTTAGCACCTCAAAATGCGCCAATGCTCACTTAAGAAGGATTCGCAAACTTTGCTCTGCGGGATATTTGGCCCCCATGGTTGGTGACGGCATGGTGCGGCTTGGATATCGTTTGGAGAGAAAAGGCCGCGAATATCTTGGATTGAACGGACAAGAGCCAAGAAAGACACGGCCTCTTCAGCGGCGGTATCGCGGCACATTTGACCACGACAGAATGCTTCATCACATTGAATCTATTTTATATAAATCACCATTGGTCAGCGGCTATGTCACCGACGCCGAGCTAAGATCCGAGATGGCAAAGCAATATGGAGCTAACGAAGCCAGAAAAAAGTTCATGTTCGTTCCAGACGGCCTTTTTTCTTTGAAAACCGTCCAAGGTACTTTCAAAGTAGCGCTGGAACTTGAGCTTTCGGTCAAATCGAAGGAAAGATATCGGAAAAAGCTCACCCATCTATTGACCACGCATCAAATCAGCGCCGTCCTATTTCTTGTCCGTGATAAGACGATTGAGCATTGCATCAAGGCCAACCTGCAATATATCAAGGACAATGATTGGGCGGTGAAAGGATCTTCAAGGATCAATGCGCTGTACTTTGCGGATGCGAGAAAGTTCTTAGAAAGCGGCCACGACGCTCCATTTTTTGGTGATGACGGGAACTTTTCACTTCGTTCTCTGGAGGAAGCCATCGCAAAAAAACCTCAAAACGCAGCTAACTTAGACTAAGTAACAATTTGGTACCCTGTACACCCCCTTGTACACCCGATGTACAACCGGCGCTTCCTCTGCTTTTTTAAATTTTACGGATAACGATCTATGATTATTGCCGCCTTCGCTCCCCACGGTTTTTTCTATTCCCCCTCGTCTGCCCTGATCACCCACTCCCTACGATGGTAGTAGGTGATCAGGGCAGGGGGGATGATGAGGTGAGTGGGGAACAAAGGCGGTAACTATGAAGTTATATGGAATGTATGGATGTGGGTAGAGGGTTGGAAATTAATTTAGGTATAAGAATAAATCTAATAAGAAGGAGAAATCTGAAAAATGGAGAAAATAGGAAAGGTTCAAATATCAAAGGCGGCAGATGATGCGTTGGAGGCGGCGGTCGATGCGGTGAATAATGGCTTTAATGGTGGACGGGTTTCAAAAAGCGATGTGGCAACATGGGTTATTTTGCGGATGGTGCGAGACAGAGCTGACGACATTATAGATCCAATCCGAAAAGACCATTTTGATGAGGTCACGTATCTTGAGCATGTCGTGCGCGAAATGAAATCGGCGCAGCGTACTGGCACGGGTCAAGACACTTCGCAACTTGCAACGCTTCTTGCGCCGCTTTCGGTTTCATCTAAAGGTTCACGGCAGGCCTCCTCACCGGGCAAGGTTCCGGCCCGGCCTAAACCTCAACCTCCAATACCGGCAAAAGAGGTTTTGTCTGAAGGCTCTACGGCCAAAACTGGCACTATTCGTAATGAATGATCCTCTTGCTTTCATGAGGGATGAGGCAGCAGCAATATTGCCCACGCCCCACGTCCATCAATGGCATAAACGCTTTGGTTCACAACTTCTGCGATAATGTTGTTTTGATTGAGTAGCGTCATTCGGCGCTTACGATCCTTTTTCCATTTTGAAGTTGCTGATCGCTTGGGCCGCAGGGTCTTTATTATCCGTTCTTCGCGCAAAGCAGCATGCCGTCTTCGCCGAGCTTGCCGTCACTTGCTTTGCCCGATGGCTCCGAACGGACAAGACCCTTTGGCCCTACGCTTATTTCACTTGTGACCTCCTCCACAAAATTTTGAGAGGAGGCTCAACGTGAAACCCCTCGCAACTAAAAAAACGAAAGGATCTATATGACAACGAACGCTACCGAAAATCAAAACATCCAAAGCCGAACTTATGTTGAACCCAAAGTTTTTCTCAGCCGTAATGGCGAGTACCTGACAATGCTGCTTCCTGGAAACCTCGTCATTAGAAAGCACGTTAATTACTTCAAACGTCTTCTTAATGT
The DNA here is from genome assembly GCA_903832105.1 of uncultured Pseudomonadota bacterium. Taxonomy (GTDB): domain Bacteria; phylum Bdellovibrionota_B; class Oligoflexia; order Oligoflexales; family CAILAO01; genus CAILAO01. The sequence goes on from CAILAO010000021.1 coordinate 12,738, forward strand.
GGCCTACGAGCCAAAGACAAAACCTCAAACAATGAGCGAGGTCTCGGCTTAAGGCCGGGCCTCTCCCCAATAAGGAGACATACCATGCGAACCACAATAGAAAACCTTACAAAGCGCCTTGAAAAAATCGCTGACAAGAAAAGTATCCCGTTTTGTTATGGCTGCTATAAAGAAGCCCGATCGGGAAAATGCGCGACCTGCCTGTCAGATGACCTTATGAAGTTGTTGCCAGGGGTAGGCTGCGAATATGGCGATTGGATCATCGAACATCTTGTCAGCCAAAACGTCCAGTCCATAAACGCCGAAGAACTTTTTGAATCTTCCATGGACGGTGTTTATCCTGAAACGACAGTGATTGGCTTCATTGAGGTGGATACCTTGACTGCCATCAAAGAATTTGATCCTATCTGTTGGAGGATGGCTGTTCAGGAATATGAAAGCCAAATGGAGGATGATGGTGAACTCATGTCGTTTGATGGTGGCAGCACCTATTACCTTACCAACGACATCGAGCGTTATGTTGAGGACTGCGAAACCGAATTAAACCTCTGCGAGGCCGAGGGCTAACGCCTTTGGTCTCCTACCAAGGAGAATTCATTATGTTTCCAAGCTTTGAAAAACTCATCGCAGTTATCTTTACCGTTGTTTTAGGACTCTGTGCTATTGGCCGCCCCGATCTTGTTTGGAAAGGTATAGCCCAAATGCGTTATCACGCTCTGCGCGAAGTATCAAAACCTTGGGGCTGCCCATCAGTGTTTAACAAAGGCGCATGCGATAGCTATGATCCGAGGAAATACAAATAATTTCTAAAAAATACAATTAAAATTCTGTATGTAGGAGTTTATTTATGGCAGAACGGAGCCGGCGTTTGTCCCGTACAAAACGATGTAAAGATTTAGAGATCGTCTTTGAACCACATTTTTTAACGAAAGAAGAAGACGATGAACGAATTGACCAACTCGCAGAAAAAATCCTCGCTTGTGTCCGACGCATCGAGCGAGAGGAACGGCAAAAAAAAGGACGTCATGATGCTGATCTGTTTTTGAACGAAAAAGATTGAATCATTGTCCACCACCGTCTACTGCGGGAAGATTTGAAATATAATTGCTATTTTTTGACACTGCAATTTTTTGCGGTTCTGCGTGAGGGCGACGTCACACCATTGGCGCTCGCTGCTCTCACTTCACGGCGAAATTGGGACAAAAGTTGCGGGCCGATATTGAAGCCATCTGTCATCGCCATGTGCCATTCCCGACGTTCCAGAGTTGAAGCATTGTTTTTAACAAAAACTCTCCGGGTTTTTTCTAGGCGCTTTTGGCTAGCTTCACAAGAGAGCCGCTTTTTTCATTGACAATGACGGCATCGTTTTTTCGAAGGAGTTCAGCAAACTCCTCCTTGGATTTCTCATAATTGCTTGGTTTGTCGTTATGGGCGGCTAGGAATGTGATTGAGATGAGATCATTATTGAACAACTGGTCATCGGACGGGCGAGTCTCATTTCTCAAGAACTCAAGGTACATGTTGTAGAGAGTTTCGAATGTTTCCCTATATTCCAGGTTTTTTCGCCTATCAGCCATGGTGATTACCTCCAGCTTCTTTCTCGGAAAAAAACTCCACAACTTGAGCATCGGCCTCATTTCATGACCGACGTAACTAGCACCAACATGGGAAATATTTGCCTACCCAAAGAAAAAACAATGGCAAGTTTTTTGTCGGGGATGTTCTTAGGCACAAATTCGACTTTGGAGACGTGTCGTTACCTTTAAACCCTCTTGTGGCTGGCCCACATAATCAACGCGGAGAATCCGATTATTTCTAGGGAAAATTGTTTCCCAAACCTACAAGGCAAGAGTTACAATTAAGATTACGAATAATAAATCAGGAGAAACTTGATGACTACGCCCGACGAGAAAAAATCAATTTTGGTCGTAGACGATGAACCAGACGCCCGTGACATCCTGAGGTTTGACCTTGAGCGTTCTGGCTTCAATGTCGTTGATGTAGGAAGCGCCAAAGATGCTCTTGATCTCCTAGAAAAAACAGAATTTCACGCCATTATTTCTGACTGTGCCATGCCAGTTATGAATGGATTGGAGTTTCTAAAAAAAGTTCGAGAGCGTGACCCAGAAAAACCAATTTTCATTTTTTGTACGGGTCATCCACTGCTTTCTGAAAAAGCTTTAAAACAGCTTGGCGCTCTAGCAATGTTCATTAAGCCGTATGACCCGAAACGATTGAAGAAGATCTTACATGAGCACCTAAACCCCAGACCTCAGAGATTTACTCTTATTCCATCTCAAAAAGAGTTTCCCGAAATTTCAGTTGAGATGGAATACTCTGGGGCAAGGCACTCCGTTGAACTCGAAAACATCGGTCCTGCCGGGATGTTTCTCCGCCTTAATAATGGTCTTCCCCAGGTTGGGGAACAGGTCAAAGTCTACGTTGTGGTCGCTGCCGAGAACTGGTCTCCCTTTGACGGAGATGCTGAGGTGCGTTGGGTTAGAAAGCATCATGGAGAGATCCCAGGGGTTGGAATACAGTTCAAGGATATGACCTGTGCTGGATGGGACTCACTCGCTCGGCTTCTTGCCATCATCATGATCAAAGCCTGCGTAATGTGAGTTTTGCCACTATCTCCATGGAACCGATCATTTTCCAATCCTTTTCAGCTTCGATTGATGGGGCCAGAAAACCACTGGTTTCGTCCTGCCACAGTCAACAGCAACCAAATAAGAGGTTTCGCCTCTCTTTTTAACGTGGCCTCTAAGTTGGGCTTCAAGGGGCGCGACAATGTATTCATCCCTTAGAGACCCAAGGAAATCTGCGGGTGTCTTGTACGGGGGTATGGCAGCAATGACCAGGCCCAATTTCAAAGGTTTCTTGCGACCACCTTGAGGAAGCCATTCCACTTTTCGCCGATTTCGAAACTGCTCAAAATCGTTACTCCTCAACTCAAGATTTTTCATCAAACTCAAACATTTTCGCCATGGGAACTCTAAGAAGCCGCGCAATCACTTTCAGCGTCGAGATTTTTGGATCAGTGGTACCGCTTACGATGTAATTGAGAGACGCACGCGAGATATGGTCCCCTGCGCGTTGTATCCAAAAGTCATAGACCGAATGATAACCCGTATCTTTGATTAGGGTTTCAATATGTTTCCCCAGTGCTCGAAGCCATCTTTCGTCAGCGGCTTTCTTACTAATGCGGCGCAAAAAACTTCCTCCTCAAAGTTGACGTCCAATATATTGTGCGTTAATAAGGGAATGCTTGCGTCCAATGTATTGGACTATAGAAACCGGCATCCTTGACAGGGCTTAACCTTTGGTATTGAGGGGATTTATGAGAAATGAAACCATAGATATTTTGCTCGTAGAAGACGATGAGTGCTTTAGGGAAACTATGACCAGTTTACTCGAAGGACTTGGCTACAGCGTCATTTCCGGAGATAACGGACTATGCGCGCTTCATATTTTGGATCAAGGAGTCATTCCTAAGGTCATAATAACTGATCTCGAAATGCCAAAGATGGGAGGCGCAACATTCTTGGGGGAGGTCAAGAAAAGAGAACATCTCGCAAAGATCCCTGTTGTTTTATTTTCCTCACATCCTTATCTGGAGCGAATTGCAGAGACCTTAGACGTTGCGTGGAGCTGTCCAAAGCTGCTGGACTCGAAACTTATCAAAGATAAACTTGAACAAATCATAAAAATTCTACCTATGTAATATTCCTTTCAAAAATCGGACGTTCTAGCCGCCGAAGACTCTTTCAGTGCGTCGGCAAAATCTTACCCGGCCTTTCCACTGCGACATCAAAAAACAGATTCTTGGAAGAAAATGGAGACCATGTTATGGTTGGTTTCAATCAGAACGAAGCGGTGCCAACCGCTTTCAATGATGTGCTCTTTGACAATGGAATAGGCCTTATTACGGTAGAGGATCTTGCGCGGGCGCTGGGTCTTGCTTCAAAGACGATTAGAAACTGGGTTGCGGCTAGAAAAATCCCATTTGTGATGATCGGCCGCAAGACATTCTTTCGCCTGGCGAGCATTGAAGCGTGGCTTGACAAAAAGGAGTACAAGTCATGGCAATCATAAAGCACTCACGAACGAACAAGACATCCAAGAAAAAGACCATTTTTTATGAAGCGCAGGTTTACGTAAGGGGGGTAAGGGTCGCAACGAAGACCTTTGAAACTCAGGCCGAGGCGGCTGTATGGCATGATGAAGCGAAAAAGAAATCGCTGTCGGGCCAGATCACCCACGAAGAGGTGGGAAACATGCTCTTTGGTACGGTACTCCAAAAGTATCGGCAAGAACGGCTGTCAGAGCTTCGTCCTCAGAGCCGGCAGACGGCGGAGATCAGGGTGAAATACCTGGCCAAAGCTCCAATTGCAAATCACCGGATGTGCGACATTTCAGACACGGTGATTGACGATTGGTTTAGGTGGCTGAAAAAGCAGCCAACGACGAAGAACAAAGGGCGAAAACATTTTCGCCAAGAGTTTAAGCTTTTGTCTGCTGTTCTTAATTGGTATCGGGACTGTATCAACGCGCTATTTGTCGTGCCAATAGTAAAACGGCATAGGCAAGCCATTTTTTACAAGCCCGTCACGCCAAGGCGTCCTGACTATTTTATGAGGAAAGAGGACATTCAATCCTGGATTTCGTGGCTTAAAGTCCACCGCAGAAACCCCACGTACTATAGACTTGCCTCCTTCATGGTACTTACGGCAACAAGGGTTGGTGAGGCGGCGGGAGTTTGCTGGGATACAGTCGATTTTGATAATAAGATCGTAAGTATTCGGCGCTCCGTATGGTGGGATCACCTTACAAGGCGGCCCAATCTCCAAGAGTTGACCAAGACTGCCGAGTCAGTTCGAATCATCGGACTTTCTCCTCCGGTTTTGGAGATGCTTCGCGAGATGCGCCAAGAGTCGTCAGGAGTAGGCCCAGTCTTCACGGATCGTGAAGGAGGAATTCTCGGCTACTCGGCAATCCAGCATTCCTTTAACGCTGGATTTGAGGCGTTAAACCTCCCCTGGAGATCAACTCACATTTGCCGACATAGTTTTGGAACATTGGCCCTTGTAGCGACCAGGGATCTCAGCTCGGTCCAAGCAGCGATGGGTCACCGAAATATCAGGGAAACGCAAGGCTACGCAAAGATCGCAGCGCTTCTTGATGGTGTGGCAGCCACCAAAACTGCGGAGTACATAAATCTCAGCATCTAGTGGTCGTAACGTATAAGGAAAAAGTATTTTGCCGAATCACAGACAAAATCACAGACACGAGGTTAGAAAAGTTAGTTTTTGTTTGTGGTTTCGGGGGGATGCAAAAAGAAGAACGGAGAGAGAGGGATTTGAACCCTCGTTACCGGTTTTGCCAGTAAACACGCTTTCCAGACGATCTCTGGGACGTTAATTAACCAAGTTAAATCAGGTATATATCAAATATTACAGAGGATGGTCTCTCTCGGCAATGTGTTCACTTTTGTTGAATTTACGGCTCTTTTGCGGGGTCTCGTTCACATTTTTGTTCACATTTTTTAGAGAAAAGACCATGCCAAAGAAAGAAAAAATCGACAGTACCGTTATCGTAGTCGACGATCGTAGAATTTTACGAGATGCCATTTCAGACGTTCTTAAAAGGGCGGGATTTAAAGTCGTCGCTGTCGCAAATGGGGTTGATGCCCTACCCTTTATCATCCATGATAGGCGTCATACGCTGATTCTTCCAGCTTATCGCGCCTCGTTGGCGATCAAAAAGGTCCGGGATCAGTTTGAGACTGAACACAAGGCTTCGGGTCATAAAC
>CAILAO010000022.1 GCA_903832105.1 uncultured Pseudomonadota bacterium
CGATGATAACCTGTGCATTCTGGGGTGTAGAGGAAAACTCAACCACAGTGGTTTCCTCAAGCCCAGGATCCCATGCCTCTTGAGCGCTCTTGCCAAAAGACCTATCGGCGGCAATGACGCCCTGCGAACGCAGCGGTCTAAAAATGTCACTTGTGGTATCACTTTTAACTTTCTTCGCTATATCTCCCGCGCTTTGCCCATCATATTCAGACGAGCTGACTAGCGATCCTCCTTTGGTTTCGTACAGTTTGACTAGGAGTTTGAAGCCTTCATCGATCTTGTACACCACACCTGCGACAATGTAATGGGCACCGAGTTTCCTTCCGGTCTCGACCTCGCATTCTCCGACACACTGTTCGAGCTTCTTATTCGGAGGAAGAAGGGAGATCATATTTTCTCTTGTCATGATGATATATCCCTTGGACCTCAAGGATACGGCGATTCCCCTAAAAAGCTCAGCAAGATAGGACGCATCATCTTGCTTCATCTTGGCTCTATTTTGAAATTCCAAAACAGCAATACGTTTGTCCTCTGCGAAAAGGTTAGGTGCAGTCAAAAGTGATGCTACGGCGATAATGAAGATCAATATTTTGGTAATTCGTTGCATTATGAAAACTCCTTATTCATGCGCTCAAAAACCTCGCGAATGAAACTCTCACTTCTTAAATACTACCATAAATTTATTAACGCATGCACGCAACGCATTTTGCGCTTTCAAAAAAGATTCGCTATGCAAATCTTCCACTGAGATAACTGACGTCTTCTGAGTGAATTCTTGCCGTATTAAAAGGTCATCATCTTTTTCATGAAACTCCCGGAGCACCTCAAACCAAGGACTTACAACATTGCATGGCTTTGGCACTTCACCAGCCATAGAAATATTTTTAAGCAATTCTTCGTAACTATGTTTTGATGGCATTCCCAAAAAAATGCTTAAAACTTGCTGAGAACCATCAAGGGTCATTAAACTGTCAATTGGACTTAAATCTAGCGCATAAGCGTTTCCTGCGGTTGTCTTTACCACGGCGTCTTCAATCTCCAGGTGTAAAGAGAAATGAAGATCTTTCACCAGTCGCGACGTGAGATCAAAGGGACCAAAATTATATTTTCTCATCTTCCGATTGCCTGAAAATGTCTTAGCTGCAAAATACATGATCGTTTCTTTTGAAGCCACCTTTTCAAGACCACTCAATGGAAATGCCGCAAAGCCTGAAAGATCCAGTTCCTCGTTAATTGTAACAGCATCGTCGGCATCGAAATAAATTTCGGCTTTGTGTCTTGTGTCATTTTGTGTAAACATTGGTACGTCGTACAAATATGGCTTTTTTGGATCCAACACCAATGCAGCCCGGCCGAAAAGATCATCTGGAACCCCTTGAGCAAAGCTTTGAAGATTGGTAGGATCAATGATGTATTTTTTTTCTCGATCTTCCAAGAGTACAACAGCATGGTTAAAAGACTGCACTGATGGCAATGGATGTATTTCATTTGGCAACTTTCCTCTCCAAATAATGGCAACATGCGCTGACAAACCAAGTTTTCTTAGAATGGCCACAGTCAAAGTAGACATGTCCTTACAGTCACCAAAATGAGAATCTGCAATAGCTTGAAGAGGACGCGAAACATATCCCCCTCCGACAGGACGCCAGTCGCCCATGTAGCGGATTTTTTCAGAAAGAAGTGAGGTAACTTTATTTGCAGCATTAACAACGTCTGTTTCTTTTGCGGCTTCTGTCACAATGGAATCGAACTCCTTTGGTAAACCGGCACTTAAACGTTCTTCAAATTTTTTCGCCAACTCTTTACCAATATCTTCATATGAGGCAAAAGAAGACACCATGATATAGGTTTTGTCTTTTAGACGGAAAAAACCTCTTTCGTCTTCATCGAGCGCCTGAAAATAGACAGGCCTTTTTGTTGCAGCAGTAATAACAACAGACTTTCCCTTGGTAAGGGTTTTGACATCCAACGACTGCGTGGGATCATTTTGCGCCATCTTAAGAGGAAGCTCCGAAGAAAAAGTCACTTGCGAGTTCTCTTCCAGTTGATTTTCGCCGAACACCACAAACTCACTAAAAGCATTGGCTATCGGCACTTCTTTTACGGTCAACTCATATTTTAAATAAATCTCTGCATTAATATCAACGTTTGGATAAGCAATAGTGACCTGGTTTTCTTCGTCGAAGCCAAAAAGATTGCTGGCCTTCGGCTTGTCTTCGATATATTTCGGATCGACAGCAAAAACCTTTCCACCAGAACGGGTTTCCGCTTTTATCAGTTTAAAAGTGGACGTTCTCGTGTTGTAGCTTAGACGATAGGTACTTAGTGACCGTCCCGCCTCGTTTTGTATTCTGATCAAATACTCATGAGTAACGGTGAAAGTACCGTCTTTTCGTATGTGGTAGTCGGTTCGTTTTAAGACTATTGATGTGGGGGCTTCTTCTGGCTTAGCAAAGCGAGCTAACCCTTGCGTTGCGAAGAAAAACGTTATTATGAGTAGGAGGATGTGATGCATGGATATGTTTCCTTTTTGAGTATAATATCTACAAATCAAGCTGAAGAAAGACAGGACAGTGATCAGAAAGTTCTTGGTAGATCTTTTTAATATCAATCTTTGGAAAAACCTCAAGCATGTTAATAGTCCCGGATCTTCTCATCGTAGCGCCTTTATAAAACAAGTTATCATAAGCCCTATTGAGAGATCTTGCTTTAAGTTTTAGCGATGTTTTTTCCTCCCCTCCGAGAGCGGACTTAAATCCCATTTTATAGGCAGACTCAAAACTCGGATGGGACGATTCAAGATTAAAATCTCCGGCTACCACAACCACTCCTTCAACATCCGAAAAAGTGTCGAAAAGAGGGGCTACTTCCTTCCAGGGCTCTTTTTTGGTTGGGACAAGATGAATCGATGCGAGTGTGAACTTTTTCCCCGATGATTTTTCGGAGAATGCTCCGACAGCAGGCTCGCGGACGATTAATGCGGCGTGTTTAACACCGAGCCTTATGGTAAAGGCGCCGCCGTCGCTATGGGCTTTACAGTCCTGGATGATTGTTCCATCAGTCTTGATATAGCTGATGCGTCCATTACGCCAGAGGTAGGCGTAGCGTTCTTTACC
>CAILAO010000023.1 GCA_903832105.1 uncultured Pseudomonadota bacterium
AACTCCAACATAATTTCCCCGGCCTTAATAAATCTTTAATATTTATTTGCTTCCGCTCTTGCAATAGAATATTATTAATATTAATTAAGCACACTGTGATATATGGTGTGATATATGCAATATTAAACTTTAACGGCGCGGGGTGCGTAATGAGCAAGTATGCTGGAAGTGTCGCCAATCAAAAAAAATGCGTAAATCTTGAAAGGATCGGAAAAGATAAGCGGATGGCAGGACGTCCATACGGGGCATTGGAGTTCACTTTAGTTGAGCTTTTAATTGTAATATCTATCTTCACCATTTTGGCGAGCATGTTGCTGCCAGCACTAAGCAAAGCACGTGCACAAGCAAAAACGATTACATGCTCAAGCAATTTAAAACAAACCGGACAATTGGCACTCATGTATGCAGATGATTGGAGAGATATTATTCCTTTCTCTGTTTATGATACTGCAACAAGAACATTTTGGTCTGAATTCTTAATCGACCGAAGCAAAAATTATTGGTTCCCCGAAAATAGGGGAATTGTACAATGTCCATCTTGGGTTCCTCTAGATACGTATGATCCTGCAAAAACATACGGAATGAGACAAGGAGATGACTTGAATTATTACAAAGAAAATCTAAAACTACCCTGGAATGCCACTCAATATTTATATGTTATGAATCTAAAAGTAATAAGATCTCCAGAAAGAATATACCTTTATGCAGACAGTTATATGGAGTCTACGAAAAGCCAATACGCCCGACTCCACCGTGATTCCAACTTTGCCATGCACGCAAGACACAATAATGCGGCTAATGTCCTATTTATTGATGGGCATGCACAGACAATAAAATATACCGAGGCGGGGCAAATGTGGAAAGAAGATCGCACTGTTGAAGCAGCTATGAATAGTACTGCAACATTTAGTGGTGATTTTCGCATATATCTAGAGAATCCTGCGATATATGTCAGATATGATTATACCGGTAAACGGCTTTAAAAGGAGGTTATGAAGAAAATAGCAACAATCATGATTTGCATATCTGCCTTTGCGGGTATTGACGTTTCAGGGAAAGAACTTCCCGCGCCCTTGATTCCCTCTTCTTCCGGCTGGGAAATGAACGATTACTGCAATCCAAAAAAGATCGGCGGAAAGGATTTCTATCTTGCCGCGCAGGGTTCCTGGAGTTTTCGAGGCGATCAATATAAGGCGGCTAAATCACTGGGACTCGATCGGATAATAACGCCGGGACTGATAAATGTATCCGAGTTCGACCCGATGGTAAAAAAAAGTGAAGACACTAAGAGATTGCTTGATTTATATATTAAAAACCAATGGCCTTTTTGGTCATGTGAGTATAATGCACAAGATGAAAATGCAAGGACAGTGACAGCCGAAGCGATGAAAGTAGCGGGCGATTTGTGGCTGGGCGACGGACACGCGGAGTATCGGTATCGTTTCGAAAGTTTTCTGCCGTCCGTGCGCGGTGAAAAATCAACTTGGTGCCCATGGGAATATACCATCGGGTACAATCAGAAATATGGCATACCTCTTTTGGAAAAAGAACTGCCGTTTTTCAAAGACAAGCAACACCAGTGGACACGCTCTGAATATACCGCGTTGGGTAAAATACAGATGGCAGTCACCTTTCGCGAGATCGGACTGTCCAATGCAAATGCCTTTATCACTAACGAGCGCAATAATACCTTTTTCTATCTCGCTTCATTAAATCGGACGGTCGGCGAAAAAGTTCATACTTACCTAGGAGGCGCACTTTGCAGAGGTGCCATGAGGCAATTCGGGGGCAATAAATTCTGGATGCTGTATGGACCAAACGAACCAACGGGTTTACTCTCCTCTCACGTCAACACCGCCAATATTAATGGCGAAAATGGATATCCGTATTCACACGCCCGCATTTTTATGTATCAGCCGTACCTTGCCGGTATCAATTATTATATGAACGAAGGATTTTCAAAGACTTTATTCTGGGACGTGGAAAATGATGGACATTACGATCTTTCGGCACTGGGACATTTGGTTAAGGAAATGTTTGATTTCACCCAAAGGCATCCGGATCGTGGCATAACTTACGCGCCTGTAGCCTTGCTTATGGATTGGGAAAGAACCACGGCTGATCGACGCTCCGGTACCACCTTCGGAACCTATCTTCCTATGGATGACGCTGATCAGATGAATGATGGGATATTTGAGCTACTTTTCCCTCAGGCGCCGGAGGGTGGAGGGGATAGCTATCTGTCCATGGCTCCGTACGGAGACATCTTCGATATTCTCAAACCGATAGTTCCAGGTAAAGGCGTTGATTCTAAAGCCTTGGAAAATTACAAGGTACTTTTTGCTATGGGCGGTCAGACTATCAATCAGGATCTTGCCGCGAAGATTGAAACATATGTTAAAAAGGGCGGCACTCTGATAGTTAATGCCGAGGATGTGGGAAAAAATCTGTCAGCCGATATACTTGGTGTTGAGTTACTGCCTGAAACATTTGAGGTGGCAGATAGCGCGTGTGCAGTTTGCGGGAAAAAATTTACTGAGCCGTTGTTTAGCTGTCGAAGGATGAAATTGCGCAATGGCGCAACTGCTGTGGTGACCAGCATGGACGGACAGCCGATTGTAAGCAAGTATTCTTATGGTAAAGGATCAGTAATTGTCGTCGGTGCGCAGTACATGATCGGCAAGATGAAAAAAAAGCAGACTGGCGTAAAATGGGAGAAAAAGCCTTTATTACATTTTACACGGGATTTAATTGAACATCTTTGCTCCGGGTTGTTGCCGGTTGATGTTGTTATTCCCGAGGAAACACGCTGCGATTTCGGTTACTCTGTCTCCAAAAAAGGAAATGGCTGGATTCTCACCCTGATCAATTTTTCCTATGAAAAGGAATCCGTGAGCGTTGTGAAACACGGGACTGCATCAGTTGACGCTATCTGTTTACCAAAGAAAATTCCAGTGAAAATTGTATGTCGATTTCCAGTTACCGACGCTTTGGAGTGGATGGAAGATCGCGATGTGCCTTTGCAACGTGAAGGAAATGCCACCGTCATTAATACGATTCTAACTTCAGGTGATATCAAGGTGATCGAGATGCAACCCGAGAAAATAGAATTAAAAGCTGAGCGATATGTGAATTACGCGCTCAACCGTCCCGTCACAACGACGTCAGAAATGAAGGGGCACGAGGGCAAGTGCATGGTTGATGGGAATATGGGGCGTATGAATGGATGGTGGTCGAAGAGTGACAGACCGGATGACAGAGCTAATACAAAATTACCGGCTTCTTCCACGATTGACCTTGAGACAGAGCGCATGATTGATCATGTCGAAGTGCTTTTCAGTTACTGGCAGCGGGAACGGTTGGAAAAGTTCACTTATCCCTGGTACACACAATTTTACGTGGAAACTTCCCTGGATGGTACTAATTGGGACACGGTATTTGATGAACGGAAAAACATGAAGTGTAATATGGGTTATCCGCTGGAGCGCTGGTTTGAGCAGAAAAAGGCGCGTTACGTGAGATTGACGACAACCTACGACTCTCTCTCAAGGGGTGCCATGGTCATTGAACTGAAGGTCATGGGTTCAGAAAAGGAAACATATGTTCCCTCAAGGATATCCCTCATCCCTCCATCAGAGGTTCAATATCCCGCATCGGTTCGGGATGTCCCGGACGCCAATGCGCTCTCCCTGATTGAACTCGCGCCTGTTCAGCCTCCCGTCATGGGCTGGATGCCTGCGGAAGCAAAGTGGACAGACCTCAACGGTTCGGTCAAACTCTTGGTTAACGCATCCCAGGACGGCCGCATATACGAAAAATCGCTTTACGCGGGAGCGCCGTCCGAAATAGTCTACAAATTGCCTCCGGGATACACTACCTTCGTGGCGGCAGGAGGACTAGGTGCCGACCGCCCCGACGATGCCGTTGTTTTCAAGGTCTTTGTTGACGGCAAAGAAAAGTACAAGAGTCCGCTCTATCAGTTGGGGCAGCCGGTGCTGCCGGTCGTGGTCGATGTGCGAAACGCTCATGAATTGAAACTGGTAGTGGAAGATCCGAACGGTAAGATCTCCGCTTATGCTTGGTGG
>CAILAO010000024.1 GCA_903832105.1 uncultured Pseudomonadota bacterium
AACGAACTTTCATCGGCGCGGTAGCCATCATTGAAGAATTCACTTTTGTGCCACTGAACGAGAAATGCCCTGGTGTCACTGGGCTTGAAACGCAACAATAAGCGACATTTACGGTTGCCAAGCATATTTATGGCATTAGGTTTATCACCCAATTCACTTTTATACTCATTTAAATGTATTTCCAGGTTTTCTTTAAATGATGAAATAAACTCTTCTCCAATAAGCCTACTATAATCCGGATTTCCCCCACATAACCAAACCAGCCATTCTTTTAATGCGTTTCTTAAAGAATATTCACCTCTTAACAGGTCATTTAATTCGCTATATTTCATTTGATTACTCATGACACTCTCCCTTTTTATTAGGTTTATTTAACCGAAATTCTTCAGCCTAAATTGCCGACCAGCTGCACCACTCATTAAGACTGATCGGAGTATTAACTAAAAAAATAAATTAAAAATAAATTCCTCATTTTATTTTTTTGAGCCATTAAAATAATATTTATTTAATAAATCATTTAATTCATTTTTCATAATCAAGCTCCGATAAATAATGTTGAAGACGATATGGGGTTCTCTTTCCTTCAGAACGCCATTTTGTATTTTTTTAAATGAATATTTTTAAGCGACATCATCAAAATTCTGCACTGCATTTTCTGAAATCTCTTCTTCTGGATGGCGCATATATTTTTCGGTGGTGGAAAGTCTCGCATGGCGTAAATGATCCTGGACTAATGTCACTGGCAAATCTAAATACCTTCCAAGATAGAGCCCTCCAGCTCTCCTCATGTCATGCAATTTAACACCTAAGAGGGGAAAACCTTTTTCTCTCCAATCTTTAAAAAGAGTGTCTCTTGCCCTGTCAAAAATGGGACCGCTATCAAACTCCTTTAAAATCGCACCTATTCTTAATGCTGCATCTATCGACCATATAGTGACATATCCTTTGGATTTTTTTGTTTTCGGCTTTTTAGTTTTTACTTTTGATTTTCGCGAAGCAGATTTATTAATGTAGATTGCTAACTTTGATCCAAGACCTCTGTCTGCAAAACGATGATAGGTTTTTGATAATTCTACAGCAGATTCACCAGTATAAAAATCTTCCTTTAATAGAACGAACATTTCACACGGCCTCAAATTTGCGAAAAAACCCACCAACATCATGAGCTTAATCCGCCTATCCTCACAACTATCAACTTTATTTAGAACCTCTTCAGGTTTTAACTCTTTTGGGAGAGGAGTGCCTTCCTCACTACCTTCAGAAGGCATTTCTGCTATCCATGGATAGGGAATGACTTTGAACTTAGTTAAATACTTTGAAAATCTTAATACGAGTCCGATTATCTTTCGTTTTTGGCTTATCGAAAGAGCGGAATTTTCGAGCAAATACATAGGTAAATGAGGTACTAAAAAGCTCCAATTTCGTACATCCTTCTCCCCGTTCTCCCCTACAAAAAAAGGAACCGCATGATTAATAAATCTTGAATAGTTATCATCTATTGTTGTTTGCTCAAGGTTTTTAAGTCGTTTTAGTTCTATCAGAAATTGTCTGAATAAAAATGCAGCTTCGTCTGTTTCTAGCAATAATTTATTAATGACTTTAGTGGTCTTGATATGTTCCTGCATCCAACAATCCACCCATTTTTCGACTTGATCATTCGGCAATGAATCGAGATGTTTGATTTCTTTTCTAGGAATTTTTTTCGATCTTTTGTGCGTTGGATCATAGTATTGAATAATAACGTGGCCATGTTTATTTCGGTAAAAACCTTTGGATGACATAGCATATACCTCCCTAAACAATTTATCGGGAGGGCACGACTCGGAAATAATTTAAAAATAATTAAAAGAATTAATTAAAAAATTAATTACCCAGCATACCCAGTTCTGGGTACTATTTTTTGTACTGTCTTGGATTTCTTCAATGATTAGAGCGGGATGGACGGGACTTGAACCCGCGGCCTCCGGCGTGACAGGCCGGCGTTATAACCAACTTAACTACCACCCCGCAAAGAGTGTAGTGTCTAAATATGACGTGAGAAAACGATGTTGTCAATCGTAATCACGCCTAAATTTCTTCTAGAACATCTCGCCACCGAACCCCTCTTCAACAGAAGAAAAGATTCACCTGGGTTTTCTAGAAAAAGTACCCTGCTGTTATGTTGCTTATGCCCCACACTAAAAAATGCTTAAGTCTTGAACGGTAAAATTCCTTAGCATCTTCAATATCTTGAGAGGCTGTCTCGCTGATTGGGTAACTGTACCCCATCCCGACAAGCGTATATTCGAGGTAAAAACCATTTTCCCAATGAGTGGCAAGACCAAGATTCGCGCCAACCACGGGACCATGCGCCGAGAATGACGTTGAAAGCTTATCACGCAATGATTCGGGCTCATCTCTAAGCTGAGGGCTCTGTGGTGTTACTGTTCCGCGCCAATAAGCATAACCTACCGCCCCTTGAACAAATAAAATCGGAACCACATCCGAGAAAAATGTCCGCGTCGCGATGCCTACCAAGTTTGAAAAAACATTCATTGAAAAAGACTTCTTTTCACTATCATCACGAAACCCACACTTACCATAGCTTACGAAGAAAGTGGTCTTCCACTTGGGGGGCGAAATATCATATCCGGAAATCCCTAACGTCTGCCAAGGAAGCGCTGTTGCTCCATAATTAAAGGCTATGCCAAAACGATAGAGATCTCGCAACTCTCCTTCTGAAAGCGATAATTCAGAATCTTCCCCTTCAGCTTTTTCGTCCTTATCTTTCGCGATTTTCTGGTTTGGGGAAGCTGCCGGGAGCGTCTTCACGTCTTCGTCTAAGAGATCATCAGCGTCATCATCAGTATCCTCAAGATCTGTAACGCCGGTAGGAATATCAAAAGATTTTTCTGCAAAAAGATGCTGCAACGGGAAAAACAAAAAACTTGCCACGCCCAATAACACTAGATTAAAGAAATACCAACGCCGAAACAGCCTACTCATCCTCTCTCTTGCTCCTTCAATCCTTCAAATAGCGACTGACTATTCTTTTTTAAGCTTTCCTTCTCCACCCAAAATCTCAACCATAGCCCGGTAAGCTTTCTTATCCAGGTGATTCAGCATTGTGAAACGAATCAAGTCAAGCGCCTCATAACGAGTCCTACTCACTTGATACGCTCGATTGCTAGTTAATGCATCAAATACATCAGCAAACGCCGCAATCCTGACTTCTCCCAGAAGCTCTTGCTCCGTCAGCCCGTGCGGGTAACCGCTACCGTCTAGACGCTCATGATGATGCATAATGACTTCACGCGGCACCACAGATAATAACGACTGCTCAACCATCGAAAACCCAAACTCAGGATGTTTTCTCATGAGCTGCCATTCGCGCTCCGTTAACGCCCCGGGTTTATTGATAACCGATAGCTCGATTCGGCTCTTACCAATGTCGTGAAAGAGACACCCCATGGACAGCTCGCGAAGTCTTTCCTCATCCTTTTCCGAAAGAAAGAGAGCGACTGCGAGGGCATAGGCGGACATTCTAACACTGTGATAATACGTATAATAATCATGATTCGCGAGCTTCCCCAAAGCACCGACACAGGCGATATCTTCCCCGACACACTGCACGATCTCATCGGCAATTTCCCGCCCCTTTGAAAGGGATGCAGGAGTCAAGGGATAGTCGTAGAGAATCCGCATGAGCTCTGCCGCAGTATCCGTAATATTTTGAATACGTTGCAGCGGCGGAATGGATCTATCGATTTTTGGGATGGAAATCAGTTTCTTATAAACTTCGACTTTTGGTTGATCTGCGCTAAAATAGTAAAGAGTCGTATGTCCAACAGCCAAGAGTCTCGTAAGTTCTCCCTTTGTCCATTTGTAAGGTGACGTCCCATATAAAGTCAGACTGTTGTTGACCTCAATGTAGAGATCAAAATCCGTCGTACTGTTATCTAAGATCGTGTCAACAGGAAGACTTGCCATGTTTTCCTTATTCGGAGGATTCAGCGTTTGCATAGAGACTCCAGCCATATTTCAACCTCTAAA
Source organism: uncultured Pseudomonadota bacterium (assembly GCA_903832105.1). Taxonomy (GTDB): domain Bacteria; phylum Bdellovibrionota_B; class Oligoflexia; order Oligoflexales; family CAILAO01; genus CAILAO01. The sequence goes on from CAILAO010000024.1 coordinate 4,033, forward strand.
AAATATCAATTCCTTAACTATACCTCACTGTTTGGCCTTTTGTTTAGTCTAATTAACTTAGTAATGATCTCAAAGCCTGTTTTCGCCTTCGACGGTGGCCTCGGACTTGCCGTTGCCGAGGAGGGAGACGATCAATTTCGTCCCGCAGCCCTGCTCCACTTGGGATGGAGCCCGTTTTACTACTCGCGCGTCTTCTATTACGGTCGCACATTTGGCCCCATCACAGAGCAAACATACCTTGCTAGTTTCAGCCGCCGCTTCGGACTCTTCAAATCCTCGGGTTTCGAAGGCGCCGTTGGGGGTTGTTTTCTCAGCGAAACGATCACTATGCGTTCCACAGACGATAGCCCCAACACCTCAACCACAGTAACCAAGGCCTCCGTTGATGAACGCGAACAGAACTATAACGTCGGCATGACTTTTGGCGTTTTTTGGATTCCATCGGGATTTGCTCCATTCTATCTCAATGTGGGATGGGAATCCCACGTATTCCTGGCAGGTTCTGCCGGGCTTTTTCTATCAACAGGTCGTAAGCAAATGGTCTCCGTAACCACAGGACTAAAATTTTAATGACTCAGTTTTTTAAGAAAAATTTGCTCCGTGCCTGCATATTAATCGCGCTAGGGCCCCTTATGATCTTTTCTTCTGGTGGATCGTCAGCACTAGGATCAGCCTTTACGCTAAGATTTGGTCCGCCATCGGCCGGAAACGGCGGTCCAAACCCGCTTTCGATACCGCCAAGCGGTGCTGATGTCGAGGCAAGTTATGTCGCAAAGAGCGGTTTCGAGACAAGTCTTTCTGTCAGCCCAGGCATTTTGTTCGGATATCGCACCAATGCAGGTCCTGGGCCCTACGTCTCCCTCGGCGGAGGATTTGTGATCGACGCAAACGGGGTTGGTCCAGGAATTTACGCGGGGTTCGGTGGAGACTTTTGGTGTGGATGGGTTTGTTTCAGTGCCGAAGTCAAGCAAGCTCTGGGTATTTCGGAAAAACACATTGTGAGTCCTTACGCTTTGCGCGTGGGTGCCTCGATTCGCTGGTAAAAGCCCGGTAGCTCTACTGAGATCTCGGTATCAAGGAGGATACCTTATGGCAACTCGTGAAAAGACATTTTTAAAACCACAGGGTGCAAGGCTGTGGCAGCTTTTCTTTTTTCTTATGTGCTCATTTCCCCTTTTAACTGGCTTTACGCTCCTTTCAGGACCTGACCACGCAACACTTCCTGTAAACTCCGATAATCCTATTGCAACATTTGTTTGGGATGGCCAGGCCCCTTCGATTAGCGAGGCATCCGATTTCGAAGACGGCATGTACTCTGATCTCAGTAATGAAGATCTCATGCAAAAAATCACGGAACTCGCCATGAGTCGATGGAACGAAGTTCCAGGATCTTATGTCGAACTCCGCCTTGAGGTTGGTGACAGCTCAGTCTTGGCTAGCAAAGATGATCGAGTTAATAGCATCGTTCTCGTTAAAGATATGAACCTCTCGGCAGCCGCAGCTTCGTTTCCAAACAT
>CAILAO010000025.1 GCA_903832105.1 uncultured Pseudomonadota bacterium
AGATGATAAAATGAGGGTGCTTGAATTTGCTAAGGCTCTCCTCTTGGTATCAAAAGACGTGGGGCGCTCCGTATCTGGAAAAAGCCTACTTAAATTTGCAGGATCAATCCCAAAAGCAGATCTTAAGATGATGAAAAAAGCCATTGAAGAAGGATGCGAGAAGGTGGATGTTAGTGAGTGGTAGTTATATTCTAGACACAAACATTGTTATTGCCCTGTTCGCAGGCGATAAAAACGTTACAGATAAACTTGAAGAATCGCGTGAAGTATTTGTAACGACGCAGGTCATAGGGGAGTTGTTCTTTGGTGTTTTTCAATCTGCGCATAAAAAATCCAACCTTGAACGAGTCCATGATTTTATATCCCATACCGCAATTCTTTTTTCAGATGTAATGACCGCGAGAATTTACGGTGAAATCAAAGCACATCTCCAACAAAAAGGCCGACCTATTCCAGAAAATGATATCTGGATTGCTTCCCTAGCAAAACAGCACCAATTAACTCTGGTTTCGAGAGACAAGCATTTCGATGGTATCCCAGGAGTCACTTTGACGCAGTGGTGACTTTCCTAGTATTTTAGAACTTAGATGTTTCTGATAGAAACAAGTAGTCACACCGATTTAGTGTGAGTTAACAAAAATTAATTTGCATTGCTCAAACCCTTGAATTAGAAATGGCCCCGCTGGCTTATTAACGTTGAAATTTTATACCGTGATGTAACCTCTCTGGTGCAAGCTTATGACGATGTCAAAGCCAACTGGCTCTATAACGGAGATCAGTGTCGAGGACGCAGCAAAACTTCTTGGTGTGTCAACGCGCATGGTTACGAAATATATCGAAGCAAGAAGAATCAAGGCCATCAAAGTAAAAAGTAAATGGTTTGTTGATCTTGCATCGGTGGAAGCATTCTCACAAGCAACAGGATTAAGAGCGCAGGACCATGTCATAATCAAGCCTATAGATCCCCAGATAAATCCATTGAAAGATAAAGCTTCCGAATCCTCAGAAATAGTAAATCCAAAGAAAAAAGATGAAGATCCAGTCCTCAATGAAAATTTAGAAAAACCCGAAGGCAAGAATAAATCACCTCATGCACTCGCCTGTTATAGGCTTTGTCTTCAGGCATTCAATATGCCCTTTTGGAAGATGGCTGAAATGGGTGAACCTCAAATGAAGGAACGACTGAGCCACATTCAATTCGAAATTCTGGAAAACCTTGGCGCTGGGTTTTATTCGTATGGAGATATAAAATGTTATCATTACCGAAAAGCAAGAGGCAGCATTGGAGCTGCTTTGGCCTTGGCTTATAGTCGTGAGGATATCTCGAAAAAATGGGAAAAAGACGTGTTTTTTGTTGAGACCAAAGTATTACCTGCCTTTTCTTCTCTGATAAAGAAAGTTGAACGGGAGCTTAATGAAAGGCGAAAAGCAACATGAGTCTTAGTGAACCAAAAATATATTCAGACTCATACCAGCTTATGTTGAGCCTTTTCAATAGGACAAGGGCTTTTCCAAAGTTTTTTAGACCGACTCTTGGACGCCAGCTCGAAGAGGCCGCCCTAGATCTTCTGAAAAAGGTTCGTCTTGCAGCGGTGAATAAAGAGGGGCTTCGCGTATCATCACTCATTTTGGCATCAGAAAGACTTGATGAGATTAGAATTCTTCTTCAAATATCCCGTGATCTTAAACTGCTTAATATTGCAGGCTACGGCGAGTTATCCGAGATAACGGGGGAAATAGGAAGGCAGCTTGGTGGATTTTTAAGATATGAACATAGAGGAGAAAAAAATAGCGTTGAATCTTATGGAGCAAATTGCGAGTTTCAGCAATCTCTCTGACGCTTTTCGAGAATGTGCTCGCGGAAAAAGAGGCTCTATTGGTTATCAGCGAGGCATGTTTGCCAATGGCGAAAAGCTCTTAAGGATGCAAGAACGTCTACTTGCTGGAACATACGTGTGGGGCTGTTACAGAGAGTTTGTCGTTAGAGATCCCAAGGCAAGACTTGTGATGGCTGCCCCTTTTATGGACCGCGTTGTTCATACGGCGATTCATAGAGTGCTTGATCCTCTGATTGACCACCAGCTTTATAACCGAATCTATGCTTGTCGTAAGGGAAAGGGCACAAGAAACGCGATTATTGACCTTTTTGTAACCTTAAGAGCGATCGGGCAGGAGCGATTTGTAATGAAACTTGATGTCAGAAAATATTTTGCATCAATTCATCACGAAATTCTCATGAAGAAACTTTCAGAAATTTTGCCCGATCAAAGTCTTACAAATTTCTTATGGTCTCTTCTACGAAATTATCCTGAGTATGCTTCGGCACGTCGCGGCATTCCGATAGGCAATCTAACGTCACAACTTTTCGCGAATTTTTATCTTATGTCCGCCGACAGAATAGCCGTTAATGCGCTTAAAGATAACGGAAGCCGTAGCGGAAATGGTTTCTATTTTCGTTACATGGATGACATGATTTTGGGAGGTTCGAGCAAAAAGATTGTGATGGATGCGACTCACGCTACAATAACACACGTCAAAGACGAACTTTCGCTCGATATTCCTTATCAAAAGCAAATGCCTATTGGCAATGCGCCAGTACCTTTTTTGGGATTTTTACTGGATCATACGGGTTATAAGATCTTGTCAAGAAATAGAGGAAGATTTGAAAAGACACTTCGAAGGCTTGTGCATAACGGAGAAAGACCGAGTCTAATTGCGCAGGTCGCTCGAAGTCACGAAGCATGGAGGGATTTAAATTTGGTTTTTGGCCGACAATAACTCCAAGCTGCGAGTCCTTTGTCCAGCACCAGGCTTCTGGCGGTGCTCTGCTTCGCGGTGGTAACTGGAACAATGGAACGAACGCTGGGGTGTTCGCCGCTAATCTGAACAATGCGCCGTCGAACGTGAACAACAACATCGGGTTCCGGTGCGTTTTCCGTTGTCATTGAGCGGCGCGAGACTTGGGATATGATTTATCGGTGTGACGGATGTCTTAAGAAAAAATACTTTAAAAGTATCTTGAGACCACACCAGAGCCTTGTAATCGTAACTGATGTTTTTTTAGGGTCTATACTCTCAAGGCACTTCGAGCTGAAAACCAGTGGCTAACCCGGCAAAGTCCGTAAAAAAGGCTTTGCCGGGGGTCCGAAAATAATTCTTGAGGATTTTTCTCGTTTCAATTAAATCATTGTCATTAAAGGAAAATTTGGCAATGGGACGAAATCGGAAAAAGCCTGAAAAAGTATCAACTATAGAGCTTGAATACCTCCAAAATGATCATGCCGACTTACTTGATTATGTTTCAAATCTGTCCGATGAAAACAGCGAGCTTCTTCAGGAAATTAGAGTTCTTAAAGAAGAAAATCAAAGGCTTAAAGTTGAAAACGTAAAACTTGCAGCCGATTTAAGTGCATTAAAAGTCGACCGAACAGGAGAACAATTAAAACCAGTTCAACTTTCATTTTCTGCCGAATCATTGCCTTCAAAACCCGCAAGAATGGCACACCAGATACAAGCCACTTTATCTTCACATGAAAAAATGGTTCTTTTTCGATCTCTATTTCGCGGGCGTGAAGACGTCTTTGCCAAGAGATGGGAAAGCAAAGGAAAAGGAACATCAGGTTATTCACCAGCATGTGCAATTGAGTGGCATCCAGAGCTTTGCGGGAAGGTTCACCGCAAAAAATGCACTAATTGCCAATATATTCCCATTTCAAACGATGTTATTGAGGCTCACCTTTCGGGGAGAATAACGGTCGGTGTTTATCCAATGCTTTCAGACGAAAGCTGTTGGTTTTTGGCCGTTGATTTCGACAAAGAAAATTGGAAAATGGACGCCTCGGCATTTCTCAAAACATGCAATAAAATTGGGGTTTATGCTTATCTCGAACGCTCAAGGTCGGGAAATGGTGGGCATATATGGGTGTTTTTCAATGAATCTCTTTCGGCTTCACTTGCCCGAAAAATGGGAGCTGCCATTTTAACGATGACAATGGAAGAAAGGCACGAAATAAGCTTTTCATCTTACGATCGATTTTTTCCCAATCAAGACACCATGCCAAAAGGTGGCTTTGGTAACCTTATTGCACTTCCTTTACAAGGAAAATCGCTCCAATTCGGAAATACCATTTTTATTGATTCCTCTTTTGTTCCATATCCTGATCAATGGGCTTTTCTCGCAAGCATTCGAAAAGTATCAAAAGAAAAAGTTAGCGAAATTGTAGAAAAAGCGGAACGTGATGGAACGATTATCGGCGTTCGCATGAGTTCAGATGATGAAGACAAAGAAGATCCCTGGACTAGGCCGCCGTCACAAAAGAGGGAAGATAGGCCGATTCCTGGGCCACTTCCCTCTGTAATAAAAGGGACACTGGCAAACCTTCTTTTTATTGATAAATCTGACTTATCATCACCCCTAATCAACCGACTTAAAAGAATTGCTGCTTTTCAAAATCCTGAGTTTTATCGAGCACAAGCTATGCGTATGCCAACATACGACAAACCTAGAGTTATTGCATGTGCAGACGATTTTCCTAGACATGTTGGTCTTCCTAGAGGATCAATCACAGATGTTTTGCAACTTTGCTCGGCGCATAATATCAACCTTCAGATTGATGATCAAAGGTTTCGAGGTCTAACAAAGCCAACGCAACTTTATCTTTCAAGAGAAAACAGCCTTGTTCGGTTTAGCCTCACGGAAAATGAAACGTCAAATCACACGGTGGTTCTTGCTGATAGTGGATCGGGAAAAAGTAGCTTTGTTATTGATGCTGTTCAGGCTGCAAAGAGGATGACGCCAGAGCCACTTATTTTTGTGATCGACAAAAAAAGCAGCTACCTCATGCTTTCAAAATACTTTGATGCTGACCTTACCGTCTTTGATAGAAGAGAAGAAGATATGCCCTTTTCGCCCTTTAGAGGCATCTATGATGAAGAAAAGGTCGCCTTTCTTACTAATCTAATTCTTGCAGGAGTCCGCCTTACATCGTCATCTTTTGCCATTGAAGGTGATCATACGTCAATGCTTGGATCGGCGATCAATATGGCATATAAAAAAGCAACTGCTGCAATCGGACTTACCTATGTGGATGGTGAACTTGTAAAAAACCCGTCCGCAGAAGAAGACATCACTCTTTCGATGGATGACGTAGTAGCAGAGCTTTCGAGGCTTTCTTCAATTCCTGAATGGGAAAAAAGCGAAGAAAAAATTCAACTCTTTATCCAGCAGCTTCGGCCTTTTTTTGGAGAAGGCCACTATGCAAGATTTTTTAGAGCGAAGAAAACACTGCGAAGTGAAAAGAAATCAAGTCTATTTTACATTTATGATCTTGACGCTCTAGACTCTGAAACCACCCTTCAAGCTCTCATGACAATGGCAGTCGTGGAAGAAATTAGGCAGACGATTAAACTTTCTGAAAATCAAAATCGCGGAGGCTTCATTGTGATTGAAGAACTCGGCATGATTGGAGGAGATAACCCATGGGCTGCAAGATTTATTAAAGACGCAGCAGAAACCTTTAGAAAGCTTGGCTACTTTCTTATCGGCCTCACCCCTCGGCCTCAAAACTTTTTTGAGATGGAAGCAGGACGAGCCATGTGGGGCGTCGCTGATAACTTTATATTTCTTCAAATGTCACCTGATAACGTAAAATATTTGAAAGATAAATCTGACCTTATCGACGAGGCAAGCTCGGAAATTATCAAATCCCTCAGAACCGTCCGGGGTGAATTTGCAGATGTATTTTATGTGAATAAAAAGAAAACATCCTCTGGGGCTTTCAAGTTTTTTCAGACACCCTTTGATCGCTGGCTTGCCCCAACCAATGCCAAGTCTCTTCATGAGGCGAAGGCTGTGCTAGAAAAGTTTCCAGACGAAAAATGGAAGGCCCTTAGCTATCTTGCGGAAAAATACCCAAAAGGAATCAGCTAAATAGATACAAAAAAAGACCTCAAAAGATAAATATTCAAAAGGAGGGATACGTTTATGTACGACTTAAAGAGATGGGATTTAATATCAATCTTTATAGTTTCAGCTGTTTTGTTGTCACCGAAGGCTGTTTTTGGAGGAGATATCTTGAACTTCGAAAATTCAAAAAGAGTGGCACCAAGTGAATACATGCTTAGGTCTCACGAGAATAAAGATGATCCGATCTTTAGTAAAAACTATCAGATGATAGACCTCGGACTTGACGTCGGCATAGGGTCTGACTGCGGGAAAGTGGACTTTAGAGGAACGATGCGTGCTGCGCTTAAAAACACTCTAGATGCAAAGTACTTTGGAGATTTAGGACGAGATATTATGGCGGCTTCGCCTATGCTGGCGGCGTGTTATTTTTCTCCAACATGGTGCAGCGTGCTGAAACAAAGTCAACTTTCCGCGCATTTTTTGTCGCAAATGAGGCTTAACCAGTGCGCTTTGATCGATAAATATACAGATGAAAGGACTGAAGACTTTTATAGGGAGCGTCAAACATGTGTTCGAAAAGAAATTGGACGGCAATCAGGAAATCTTGAGTCAGCCCTATCTTCTTGTCAAAACCCATTTGATCTTGATCTTACGAGTTGGAGTGGCGGTAAAAGTAATGGTGCTTCAGGAGAAAACCATCTTATAGAATCATCTGCAAAATGGGCAGGACTTGAGGGGGACCGCGCAGGTGAGGCTGTTAATCTTGCAAAGGCATTTGCGGGGGATACGGTCGTTTCAAAAGGGCGTATCACCGTTGACTATGGATCAAAGAAGGTTCCAGCAACACCCTACAGTCATTTAGTGGATTTGCAAGAGAAAGAGCACTTAATTTTGTGCGATGATCTTCTTAAAAAGATCGAACGCGAACGAGCAACAAGAACGGTTGATGAAATCATTACAGATAAAGATTTGAAGAAACTTAGCAATGAAGGTCGTCCATTAATTGATAGAGAAACCATACAAGCCCTGAGTTTTCTACCAAGAGGAGCAAGAGAAGAGGGCTGTAGAAAGCTTTCTAATGAAATGGCCCTCACGATTTTTACAAAAAAAATGAACGATACACTTGATATTTTGACCGTCGCATCACAAAACCCAAATCTTCCTCCACATAGAAAAAAAGAAATCGATGAAAAAAGGGCATCTTTAAAAGAATCAACAGATATGACCTTAAAGCTTCACCGCGAAAGAAATGGCCCGCTCAATGAAACGGTTAGAGCGATTAATGAGGAAGGCGGCCGTTATAGGGATGAAAAAACTTGGAGAAGTCTATCTGTGGATAGGGCAAAAAGCTCTCATGATTCTGCTAAAGCGATCCTATTTGATTGTAGTGACTCAATATGGTGCTCTAAGGAAGAAGGGAGGTAACGATCGATGTTTTCAAATTTAGCATATGAAGCTCTCTATGAATATTTAGGTTTAGCTCTACATATGAAATTTGTGGAAGCTATCACTTCGCATAAGGTTTTCATGGCGGTGGCCCTCATGATTTTTGCGGTGATGTTTTTTATGACAACGCTACGTTTTTTCTCGCGCTACATGCCTGGGGCTCTCGTACAGAGAAAAAGTGTTCCGCTTTCAAAATACGCCAAAATCGTCTTTTTTCTATTTCTTGGGATGAGCCTTTTGAAGATCGGAAGTAATACAGGGGTCAAAAATTTTAGAGGAGTCTCTTGGCATCAAAATGAATACGTTCAGCGAAACATTTCGGACGTTAGAAGTGAATACCGAGTAAGTTTCATATTTGACCTTTTAAGCAGAACAGCTGAAGAAGTGGCAGCACTTCTGACAAGGATAATTGATGATCTCTTTAAATCAAAGCACTCGCAGCTTGACGCTCCAAACTTTTTTTATAGGGCAATCGCCTATGCAGGGGCATCGACCATAAAAGATGAGGCGCTTCGTGAAAAGATGGAGTTTTATTCAAAGGAATGTGTGGAGCGGGTACTGCCACTTCTTGATAACCTTGCGGGGGTTAACCGGCTAGACAGCGTCTTCGGGGGTGATCGCTATGTCGATCAAAGACTTGGAGGGCTTACCTTAAATATTCCAGGCCACCCAGGTTATACGTGCCTAGACGCTAAGAATGATGTGAGATCGGGACTCTTGCAATATGTGAGAAAAGAGGCCAAAGGTTTTAACTCGATTCTTAATACTTATGTGGACGGCCAAGGGATCATAAACGAGACAACTTGGACCAATCTTCAGATGTCATCTGCTCTAGTGGATCATTATCTTGATGAGAGAGAAGGGTTTCTTGGCATTCAAGAAGGGTCAAAACCTCCAAGCGGCGCAGGGAGGATCTATCAATATCTAAACCGGATCTTCTCATGGGACTTTTTGACATCGGTCGTTGGGGGAAGAGAAGGTCACGGGGCAGCGATTGCTGCCAATCGAGCGCAGGAATTTAGTGAAAACCTGACGAGGGCTCCTCATGTTGCAGGTTTTATTAAAATGGGGCTGATTGCTTTTTTTCCTTGGCTAGTCTTCATTGTCATTGCGGGGTATTGGAGGGCACTACTCTACTGGTTTTTCATTTACTTATCAGTCCTTCTCTGGACTCCAATATGGACGCTCTTTTACCACATCACGCTTAATATTTCGCTGTCCGCAGAAGTGATGACAGCGTTTGGTCGGCTCTCTGATGGCGTATCACTTTACAGCGCAAGCCTCATCACCTCAAGAATGAACTACCTCTTCGCGGTTTATTCTTGGCTCCAGCTTCTTATAGGAGTTGGTTTTACGGGAATATTTCTTTGGGTACTGAGGCCGCTATTAAGTGACAAAGAAGAAGAGTCAGCACCGGAATTTATTTCCGAAGGAAGTAGGGCAGCTGGAGTGGTTTCGAAGTTAATTTAAGAATGAAGATTTGAAAAAGGAGGCATCAAAATTATGAAAGCATCGAGTCCGAGTATTGAGCATTTTGATTTTGGACTTCTTAACGCGAAGCGTCTTTTAAAAGGGGATTGGGGACGGCACGCCACCAACAAGCTCTATCGGGGGGTGATATCACACCCCATGCTTGCACTACCCTAAACTGGCCCTCAAAGATACCTTAAAACCAAATCAAAAACGAACTA
>CAILAO010000026.1 GCA_903832105.1 uncultured Pseudomonadota bacterium
GGCGAAGCTGAGCCAGATGGTAGCAATGCCGAACCAGCAGAACCAGATGACCAAGATCATCCCACTCCAGAGCCAACCGTTACTCCAAATCCAAACCCTGAAGATCCTCCACCCGTGGAGGGACCTGATCCGATTGCTGGACTCATTCTCCCTGCACTCATAAACTCTCCCGAAAACGGCGCATCTGTCCAGCAAGCCGATATCATCACGGGGAAGACCCAATACGAGGTTATGAAGTATATGAAGCCAGGCATTACTGAAAATGATCTCACGGACTTCATCTCAAAATCTTTTACATCTAATGGTTCTCAAGGCCTTGCTTTTGAAATTATCGTTGGATCAGGACCAAATTCCACAGATCTTCATCACGCAGGTGGTACGCGTACTTTACAAAATGACGACTTGGTGGTGATAGATATTGGCGCACAATACAATGGTTACTGTGCCGACATTACACGCACCTACCCTGCTGGCGGTGTTTTCACACCACGTCAACGCGAAGTTTATAAACTCGTTTTTGACGCCCTTCGAAGCGTAGCTGCTCAAATGAAACCAAACAAAATGAGTCTGCAAGACGCGCACAATTGGGTGGTCCAATTCTTCCGGAATAGTCCTCTCCGAGCAAAAGATTCATCGGGTGGTGAGCAAACAATGGATCAATTTTTCACTCATTACTTGAGCCATTATCTTGGCCGTGTCGTGCACGACGGAGGTGATACATCAGCACCGGTCAGGCCGGGCGAGATTTTCACGATCGAACCCGGACTTTACATTGAGAGTGAAGGATTCGGGATCAGGATTGAAGACGATTTCCTTGTCACGGAAACCGAGGTAAAAAGCCTACTCAACACGCTCCCCGCCGATCCCGACACAGTAGAAAAAATTATGACTAAAAGGCCGTAAATCGATATCTATTCATCAACGAAGAACACTCATACGCTCAGCGATCGCATACAAGATCCGGATGTTGCTCGATGTCGTAGTAAGTGCTTCCCTCTTTTTGCTCCAAGGCATTATTATAACGCTGCACAGTAAAGTTCGCACATTTACTCGAAGCAACCAATTTATTTGCGCTATCAAAGAGACAAATTCGGTAGCCGATTTTTCGATTGGCATCGTTGAGTTGCGGACCAAGATATTGGGCCTTGTAATACCACTCCCAGCCTTTCTTAGGTACGGCCAAAATCTCTTGCTGACTTAGCGTATATTCTTCGACTACACCTGTCCTTTGGGAACAATCCTCTGTCGGGACTCCCTGATCGGTATAAGCCATAATGTATCGCGTATAAAATTGGCCACTTGGATTTGGCGGAAACGAAAGGAATATTCTGTGCTCTGTGCAATCGTTGCCACATGCCAGAAGCGGGGTAATAACAAGCCGCTCTGGAAGCAATACTGGACTTGGAGCTGCTGGCTCTTGTACCAGAATATTTTCGATTACTTTCGAATCGACATTGTTAATATTGTCCACGGCACAAAGCCGAAAACTATGGCCCCCCCCCTTAAAACCACTGATCGGAAACTCGATGTTTTGCCCTGCATAAGACTTGATTTCGGTTTGTTGAAAACCAAAAAGAGAATATCCCGTCTCAAGGCAATCCGCGGGAGCTAGCTTTCCTGGCGCTGCTGTAACATAAAGGAACTTATAACCCGTCACGTCCTTAGGTAATTTAAGCGACACTTGAATCACGCCAGGTTCGCCGCTATTAGCAGAAAACTCCGGCATCGTTAATTGCAGCTCTCCAGTTCCCAACGCGGGAGCAGCTTCGAGCCAGTGATTTTTGGAAACGCCAGTCCCTCCCCAAGTGGCAGCATCGACAGAACTAGCGGTAATGTTGCCGCTACTGCTACTCGCTGCCTGATCAGAAACTTGATTTTTGCTTTTCTCTTGGTCCATCGCCGCTGATTTTGTTTGACTCTCATCTGACGGTTTTGACGCCTGACGACTCTTATTAGACGTTTCAGCGCAAGCTAGAAACACAATTATCAGATTGATCATAAAAACTGTTTTCATCATAACAAACTCCTTCTCATTTTATTCAGAATTATGGAACGTAAAATCTTACTGTCCTTGTCGCAACCAACTCGCCGTAAAAACCGTACGATAAAATCGTTATCGTCTTTTGATCTTCCATGGGTACTGAACCAACACTTTCGAAGATATAATTACCGTCTTGATAACCTATGTTTCTAAATTGAATGTCACTTTTTTGCTCAGCAATGCACAGGACTTTATCGCCAAAACACCCTTTAATGCTGACTAATTCAGAACCAGCTACCAGAAGGTTCGTGGTTTTACCATCCTCCGCGACAGCGTCTACCCGAACAAAGATTGAGTTGTCCGTGAGTATTTGGGACACGGTATCTCCCCCTTCACAATTCGAGTCAGGTTCAGCTAAACCGTGATTTGCGAAGGCCTTGTTAATAATGCAATAGTTTGGCGACTGCGTTGCTGGGTTGCCATCGGTATCGTCAAGCTGTAAATACACGCGGTAAACATCCGTATAATAATCTGCAAACATGATTTGTCTAAAAAGAAGATTTTCGGCCTCGTAAATACCGCGCTCATTTCCGTACTTTTCAATCAAGCCCTCACGAACATCCCAAAAAGCACCGGAGACAATTTCGCTGTCTTTATAAATCTCACCAGAAACATCGTCCGGGAATTTGGATGTGTTTTTTGAGGTGCGGAAATACTTGGCGGGATCGGCTTTTTCAATGCCCAAACTCATGAATGGCTGACCCGTGTAATAAGCCGCGACGGCATCGGCAAATCCCTCAGCAAAAGAACCATCAACGATGCCATAATTATATTTTCCGAGTTTTGGATGTGTTGATTCAACCTTCGCAATACCCGTAAAATCATCTATGCCGTGACCAAGTTCATGCGCAATGCCGGAATTTATTGACGCAAGGGAATAGCATTCATCACCATCCGGGTAAACGACGATCAATTGAACCCCGCCCGACCAAAAACCATTACACTCCACGGGAGTGACATTTCCCCGAATCGGGATTTGCCTCTTTAAAATTGGATATTCATCAGCTGTGACATATCTCTTTGCAACGTGCAGTAGATCATTGACGACTAAAAAGGCGTTCATTAGCGAATAACTGGCCGGAATATCGCTTCCATTGATGAAACCTCCTTGCACGGTTGCTGGAATCGTCACAGCATTCGATGGACTGTCGGCGACAAATCCAGCATCAAGGTCGTTATTTTTGTTACTATAGTCGTAAACAGCGGCCCTCGGACCGACAAGTTTCATGCTTGCCGCTCCGCTCGGAGTAACCAGGTCAACCAGACCTTCACTGTCAGCGCCGGCTGTTTCACTTCCGGACAGAACGGTGCCAAACCTGAGAGGTCTAAGCGATGCTTTTCCGTCTGCTGGTTGACTTTGAATAAATCCGTAGGACTGAGCCTGATAAGTAGACCCCTTCATTTTCGTACCGAAGGCTTCTATTGGTCTATTAGTTCCATCAATGACCGTAACCGTCACAGCATTGTCGCCCTCTTCTAAATAAACTTGAAACTCCGTTGCATAAAAATATTCAAACTCTTGAAATTTCTTTGCCTTCCTTAGAACTATTCTCGTAGGCTCCGTTAAAAGCGTGAGATTTGAAAATCCGGTCTCAGCGATGAATTCGTTAAAAATAGTTTGCTTGACCCCCTCATTGCTGAGTACTATCGGCCCACCGCAATTGCTTGCGATTTCTCGAAGTTTGAAACCCTCCTCAAATTTAGTGAAGGTAATTTCTACCCTCGAATCTCTCACGCGAATATCGTTATGAAATCTCTCATAAATAAGCTTTTTGAGCTTATTTCCCATAACGATCTCATGACGTTCCGCTTTGCGAAGATCAGCTATGGGAAGTCCAAAAACGTCTACTCGTGAATTTAAAAAGCTTAGTGCAAAATCGCTCAGGTCTTTTGGAGCGACGCTTGGCATACGTGAAATGTCGTACATAATCCACGATGCGAAATCACTTTTCTCTGGCTTTTGACTTGAAATAACCGGATCACTCGTTAAAAAGAGACCTCCGACTTCGCCTGTCACTGAGTGAAGCGCCGCTACGCCTCTCCCGTTTTCAATAAGTTTCTTAAATGACTGTTGCTTAACTTCGTTCCGATTTGTTTGCTGACACGAACTCATGCCAAGTGCAAAACTTACGACTATGATGATTAGTAAAGCTATTCTTTTCATCTTCGTATCCTTTCTACTGAATTGGTATCAGGTTGAATTGTTTTGTGCCGGTGAATGACTTCATATCCCAATCAACACTGACCGACTTCTGCGCTGGAGGAGTTTTAGGCTGGATAGATTCATCATAGGCTTTGATCAGCTCTTCTGCCTTAGAAACAACGTCCAAGTATTGACCATTTGGCTCTTTGACGAGGGCCGCCTCCATATTTGCATTCATCGCGAGAAAGGTCGGGTGAACTTTATCTTTATAAGCGCCAAAATTCATCCAAAGCTCCTTCGTTTCGTCCACAACCCAGAGCCTGCTGGGAGCAACCTTCGCAATGGCATCTTGAAGCGCTTTCATTTTTGTTTCGTCTTTTCCAACCATCACCATGACATGGGCGATGGCATACTGATAAGGACTGTAACTAAGTCGAAGTTCCATATTTTCGGCCGCCTTAACACATTGATCGCAAGTATCATCAATAAACTGAAAAAGTACGGCTGCCTTTTTACTTTCCGATAAAACGTTGCAGAGACTTTTTTTGGCTCCCCCCTGGACAACCATCAGCTTCGTTCCATGAATTTTGCTAAAAGTGCTATCAACGTTCTGAGGCGTTTCGGAACACGTCATTCTGAATTCTTCGTCTATCAGTGTTTCTGTTGAGGTTTTAATGACTGAACCAGTTCCTGTACCGGTGCCAGTGCCGGTCCCCGGACCTACAACGTCTGCATCTTTATCAGTCTTCGCTTTGGCAGCTTTTCTAGTAGTAACTTTTTCTGGTTCACATGCGATCAACATAGCGACAACAGCGATCACCAGACCGAAATAGAAACCGCACTTTTTGGTCAACATGTTCTCTCCTTTATTAAATAAATCAGCACCTTGACTCACTAAATCGGCGACAAATACTTTTTAAGCCTCATGGGACACCATCGGTCTTTTTTAGATTTCTTTAGACTGTTTTTTTCTGGTAACATTGCTCTGTTTTTTCTCCGCGTTATCTCGCGAAGTTTGCAAATATTTTCCAATTTAAAAAAGGTGGCTAACGCTAAAACGAAATATTCTTGAGATTACATGTGGTTATAAATATAGTCTTCAATGATAGTTTGTTTTTCCTGAGAAATGTTCTTCAACAAAAGCTAACTACCCGAAATTAGATAGCCTAAGGAGACATTTCGTTATATTTTAAAGATAGATGCGTCTAAAAAGTTAAAAGTTCACAAAAGGGGAGGTCTATAATTAAGGACATGATCATCAACAAAATTACTTACCCATTACTTCTTAGTTTGTCCTTTGCGCTTATTGCGTGTAACGCCCTAGAAGGATGTAGAAAAAGAGCAGATTCAACGACAAAAGGAGATGAAACGAAAAAGATGAGCGAACAAGCTACCGCCCTGTTAAAGGAGTGCCAAGATCAGATCGAACTTTCAAAGAAGATGCTTCAGAACATTTTAGCTCCCCAAGAAGAGCGTACCGTAGATAATACACTGAAACCATACGACGATATGATGATTGTTCTCGGCAATGCTGCTGCTAAGGCGAGCCTCTTTAACAGTGTACACCCAGAAAAAGATGTACGAGAAGTCGAAGAAACCTGCGAACAGGATGTAAAGAAAGTCTTAACCGATCTTTCGCTTAAACGAGAACTCTTCGACGCAATTGGTAATGTTTCCCCCACGTCTCTCAGTCAGGCAGACACAAAGACCAAACGGTTTATTGAACTTGAACTCCGCGACTTCCGTCGATCCGGTGTCGATAAAGACGAAGCCACTCGTGAAAAAATTCGTAAAATTAACGAGGAATTGGTGGCCATCGGTCTTGATTTTGATCGCAACATAAAAGACGACGTCCGATCGATTGAGTTAGACTCGGAAGCTGATCTCGCCGGACTGCCGGAAGACTACATTAAAGCTCACCTTCCAAAGGAACCTGGAAAGAAAATCACTATTACGACTGATTATCCTGACATGACTCCTTTTTTGACTTACGCAAAAAGCAGCGAAGCCAGGCGTCGCCTCATGATCGCCTCTCAAACGCGCGGTTACCCGAAAAACATTGAGGTTTTAAAAAATCTTCTCCAAAAGCGTTACGAGCTTGCGACGCTGTTAGGATATCCAAACTGGGCA
>CAILAO010000027.1 GCA_903832105.1 uncultured Pseudomonadota bacterium
CCTCTTGATGGTGGTAGATTTGCAACATCGGATCTTAACGATTTATATAGACGCGTTATCAATAGAAATAACCGTCTTCTTCGTCTGGTGGAATTAAACGCACCAGAGATTATTATTAGAAACGAAAAAAGGATGCTGCAGGAAGCTGTTGATGCTTTATTTGACAATGGTCGCCGGGGCAAGGTTTTTACGGGGCCAAACAAAAGGCCTCTCCGCTCGCTATCTGACATGCTTAAGGGAAAACAAGGACGTTTCAGGCAAAATTTACTCGGTAAAAGGGTTGATTACTCGGGACGTTCTGTCATCGTTGTGGGTCCTGATTTGAGGCTTCATCAATGCGGTCTCCCCAAAAAAATGGCCATCGAACTCTTTAAACCTTTCCTTTACAACAAGCTCGAAGAGCATGGTATCGTTTCGACAATTAAGAGTGCAAAGAAACTCGTTGAAAAAGAACGTCCCGAGGTTTGGGACATTTTGGAAGAGGTGACAAAAGAGCACCCGGTTCTCCTTAACAGGGCGCCGACCCTCCATAGGTTGGGCATTCAAGCTTTCGAGCCGGTTCTCATCGAAGGGAAAGCTATTCAGCTTCACCCGTTAGTATGTTTTGCGTTCAACGCTGACTTTGACGGTGACCAAATGGCGGTTCACGTTCCGCTTTCAGTCGAGGCTCAAGTGGAAGCTCGCGTGCTTATGATGTCAACAAATAACCTCCTCAGTCCCGCGTCCGGTTCTCCGGTTATTATACCGAGCCAGGACATTATTCTTGGGATTTATTATTTAACGAGGGAGGACATCGGAGCCATAGGTGGAGGCAAAATTTTCTCGTCCCTAGAGGAAGTCCGTGTCGCATATGACCATGGTGAAGTTGGACTTCAAGCTCCTATCATTGTGAGGCTGAGGGAAAAAAGAATTGAAACAACCGTCGGAAGAGTTCTCCTTTCCGAAATTCTTCCAGAGGAAGTTCCGTTTGAATTGATCAATAAGGTCATGGATCGAAAGTCTTTGGCGAAATTTGTTAACACAACTTTCAGAAATTGCGGTCCGAAGCGAACAGTTCTTCTGGCTGACGCATTGAGATCTGTTGGGTTCAGGTATTCTACGAAGGCTGGGCTTTCCATCTGTATCAGAGATATGGTTGTTCCTAAGCAAAAGAAAAATCTACTAGACCAAGCTTATGAAGAAGTTAAAAAGATCAAAGAACAGTATTCTGAAGGTCTTTTAACGGAAGGTGAGCGTTATAATAAGGTTATCGACATCTGGGCGAAAGTCACCGATAACATCGCAGAAGAGATGTTCAAAAATATTTCCTTCATGAAGAGAACGAATCACAAGGGTGAAGAGAAGCTTGTTCCGAGCAACAACTCAATTTTCATGATGGCTGATTCTGGAGCTAGGGGTTCCGCTCAGCAGATTAGGCAGCTTGCAGGAATGAGGGGCCTCATGGCAAAGCCATCAGGAGAAATCATTGAAATTCCGATTACTGCAAACTTTCGAGAGGGTCTCTCTGTTCTTGAGTACTTCACCTCAACACACGGTGCGCGAAAAGGTTTGGCTGACACGGCGCTCAAAACAGCAAGTTCTGGTTATCTGACGAGGCGTCTCGTTGACGTAGCTCAGGATTCTATTGTTTCTCAAGAAGATTGCGGTAC
>CAILAO010000028.1 GCA_903832105.1 uncultured Pseudomonadota bacterium
GGACCCAACCTTTGGAAGATTTATGGATTTTAACTGTCTATTTATGAGTCACCTTTTTTAAGAAAGAACCCACATGGCAGGTATTTTAGGTATATCTTCTCGAAAATATTATAAGAATCAGTTGCTCCGTGCTCCAAACCTTGGTACTCCTAGAATAAACCAATGTTGCCACTGGCAACTTTTTGTGTTATTGGTATCGTTGTGGAGAGGTAGGGATGATGCCGCTGAAACTTAATCTAAAAGATGCTCAAAAGTTGTATGAGGAGATTAAAGAAGACTGTTTGATATTGGTCAAAAGGCATGCTTTTAAGGATCACCCCGAACGTCGGTTTACGCTTGACGAAATTGTGATGCTTACCAGAGAAGGAAAGACTCTAAAATTAGGCAGTTTACCTTCAGCTCCAAAAGAGTCGTTTCTGATCATAGCAAAGGATGACGGTGGCAGGCATTGCGAACTAGGAATTCTTTTTGAGCAAGATGAAAAATCGGGGAAATTCATTATCTGCATTCATGCATGGCGAAAGCTAAAATAAATGAGGTACACAAAATGAAGACGCTAAAAATCAAAAAATACCACTTTGAATCGCTATTAGGTAAAATAGAAGCTAACGACGCCTTGATCGTAGTTGAAGATGGCTCCGTAACAAGCTCAACCTTCGAGCAGAAAAAACACGAACACATTCTTGATTCAAACGAAATTGCACGGTTATCGCTGGAGATTGCGAAAGATTTTTTTTCTAAAAACTACCAAGGCATTATTCGTGGTGATAGAGGACTCTCTAATAAGGAAGTCTCGGGAATCAGAGCGGTCTTAGGATTAACTGCAACAGAATTAGCGCTCTTACTCGGAATTGACAAAGGCACCATGAGTAAGATTCTTCATGGCAAATTTAAAATGAAGAGACCTGAATGTATCTTGGCTATGGAGCGCCTTTTGGATGAACTTGGATCTCCAGGATATGCCAAACATCTGCTTTCAAGAAAACCGATCAAATCAGGTCGAAATCGTATTACAGATATTCTAATTGCTGAAAGTTATAAATCAGCATCTTAAAGTTAAGACTTGAGCTGGGATTTTGCTTTTTGAGTAGAGGTCACAGTAAGCGCGGTGAACTGATGCTTGGGAAGCTTTTTTTTAATGATTTTTTATGCGTTTAGACCTCCATCACAGCGCCTTTTCCTATTCCCTCATAACATACAAGCCGGAGGTTTTTACTCTGAGGTTCTTGATTTTGGAGGACCTTTGCAACCTGTTTCGCAATGCATTCAACGCTTGGAACTGGTTCAACGATGAAAACACGGTTTGATGGCAGAACGGCTTCGTAGCGCCCAAGAGATCCTTCGATGGAAAGAGTGATGGGTGATGAGTCTTTTCCCCTTTGCCCCACTTCGAATGAACCAGCTTTAACTTGAGTGGGGGTCGCAAAGTGAACGTGAACACCAAACACTTCACGCACGATAAAATGTTCAAGATCACAGCGACGCTCTGGACCCTGGTAGACTTCAATCATGGCTCGATGTCCATGGAATAGGCGCTGGCAAGCACCTTCATGTCCCGAGATGCCGTGGGTATAATGATAGCTTGCTGTTGCGGGAGCTGTGGTTTCTTGCCTTATTTGGATATTGATGTTTTGGATGGTTGACGAGAGCCTGTGCTTAACAAGACGGGAAAGTTCTTGTGCGACAATTGAAGGCTTAAGACTGATAGCTCTGATCGGATAAACAGCGCCCTTTGGGCATTCGTAAACCCACTCAAAATCAGTATTGGTGAGTTTTGTCTTGGCGTGAAGTCGCCAATGTTCAACACCGTTGGTCTCGGAATAATTGATGCCACTCGAACCTACCGGGATAATCAAAGTGTGATCAAGAGTGCTTTTTAAAACATGTCGGACAACACTTTTCAGGACACTAAAGTCATACACAAAACCATTGTCGTCCAGAGGACCTGTGACGTGTGCATCAACGTGCCACGATTGGCCCGAGATACCGGATGAGGGATCAAAAAAAGCGCAGTCTAAAGTTGCGATGTCGTTAACGAAGATCGTCCCAGTATTCGGTGTCTCTGGTATTGGTATATTCATTTATTGAAATGCCTCCCATGAAGTATTGGGAAAAAGGGAAAATGATATGCCCTCTTTTTATAAATGCCAGTTTTCTACGGTTCCCACAAGATCGTAATCGTGAGTCCCGGTGACACGGACGCTTTGAATCTTCCCTTGGATGGGGTTGCCTTCGTTGATGATGACCACGCCATCTACTTCAGGCGCTTGAGTGGAGAGTCGTCCTTGCCATAGTAGCGGGGTTTCGCGATGAGGGCCCTCGACAAGAATGGGGAGAGTCCGGCCGATGAAAGATTTAAGATACTTTTTCGAAATGGCGCGTTGAAGTTTCATGATCTCATTGGAGCGCCTATTTTTGGTCGAATCATCGATCTGATCGGGCATAGCGGCCGCTCTTGTTTCTTCTTCTCGCGAGTAAACAAAACAGCCTAAATGTTCGAAGTGCATGTCGGAAACAAACTGCTTAAGCTCATCAAAATCCGCCTCGGTTTCTCCTGGGAATCCCACCATGACAGATGTTCTGATGGCTATTTCCGGAATTGTTTTGCGGATTTTTTTGATCGTGTTTCTGAGAGATTCTTGATCGATAGCTCGACTCATAAGCTTCAATATTTTGTTACTGGCATGCTGTATGGGAATATCCAGATACTTTACGAGCTTTGGTTCTTCTCTTAATAGTGTGAGAAGTTTGTTATCGATATTTTCTGGATAGGCATAGAGAAGCCTTATCCACTCCAGGTCTTTGATGGACGCAAGAGATTTGATGAGAGCAGGAAGACTTTCGGAAGAACCACTTTTCTCCCGAGCGAAAGCCGTCAAATCCTGCGCAATGAGATTGATTTCAACAACACCTGTTTTGACAAGTTCAAGAACTTCCTGATGGATACTTTCGACGCTGCGGGAACGGAGTGGGCCTCTGATCAGCGGGATAACGCAAAAACTGCATCGATGCTGGCAACCTTCCGAAATCTTGACATAAGCAGACCCAGGATGCTGGGTGTTAATGCGAGGTAATTCATGAGAGTAAATATACGAGGTTCTGTCAGCGTGGACTGTTCCTTTAGCGGGTAAAGTCCGCAAAAATTCCGCGATTTTTGGAAATTCGTCGGTACCGATGAAGAGATCAACCTCTGGGAGTTCAGAAACAAGCTCTTCTTTGTATCGTTGAGTAAGACATCCAGTGACTACGAGTTTTAAGTCGGGAAAACGCTCTTTATAACTCGCGGCTTCCAGGATCTGTTCGATGCTTTCTTCTTTTGCAGGATCGATAAACGAACATGTGTTAACAACTATGACGGAAGCTTGCTCGGGATTTTCTGTAAAACTCCAACCATCGTGCCATAAAAGGCCTAGCATGACCTCAGAGTCAACACGATTTCGCGCGCATCCCAAAGACACAAAATGCACCTTGCGATGATGCTTTGTAGATCCTTTAAATGGTTCGGCCTTGTCAGCTTTGTGGCGACTGCGGTGGCTGAGTCCCTGCGGCCGAGGCTTCGGTCTTGGCTTGAGGTGCTCCGCCTTCTTCTTTCTTGGCTTCTTTTTTCGACTCTTTTTTAGGCTTATCGGATTTTGCGGCTTTGTCTGACTTTTCGGAACCGCCTTTTCCTTTTTCTGATTTCGTAGCCGCATCTTTTTTATCTTTTTCGCCTTTTTTCGGCGCGGATTTTGCCGCTTCGATGCGCTCATTTTTCTCCTTGATTCGATTTGCGATCACGGCTTGCAACGCTTCAATGCTTCTTATGGCACTGTTAATCTGCTTTAACTTTGCCTTTAAGTGCTTGACCTGTTGATCTTTGGCAATGGCCTCCGAAGGAAGACCTTTTTCCTTCAAAAGAGCTAAACGGCTTTCAAACAGTCGTTGATACCTGGCTTTTTGATTTTCGCGCGTACGGAGAAGGTGTGAACCCATAATGTAAAACCCCTACAGTTCGATTAGGCTCCAAAAGATAGCGGATTTAATCGAAATGATCCAGCCTATTCTGCTCTTATTGAATGACTTCGATTTAAAATCCCCTTTTTGTTGACGGTGACCCCTGGAGCTACCTGTTTATCAACAAAAGGTTCAATGTCTTTAACAGGCCACTCATTTTTTAAAAACAAATCAACCACAGCCTGATGGATCCGCCGATTTTCAGCAGACTCATCAGACAAAAAATGTTCAAGTAAATCGGGAATTTCCGGGTCATCTTGTTCCATTATGACTTCGGTCGCGGCAAAACGGACCCGCTCGTCTGGATCCTCAAGAAAATGGGCAAGTTTCTTAGAAAATCCAGGCATTTTGTACTCAATAAGATAGCATAAAATATCGTAATTTTTATCAACTCCCGCCTCGTCAAACGAGATGTCGCCGTAATTTAAAGAGTCTTGTAAAGATTGAATTACAGCCTCTTCTGAGGCGAGCTGCTTTAGGGCTTTTATAGGCCAAGCGATACGGGTCGTCTTAAGAAGATGCTCTCTTACGATTGGAAAGGCCGCTTCGCCGCGCTCTAGAATACCCTCCATGGCGGACTCTTTTTCACGGGTGTCATTGATTCCGTGCTCAAGACTATATTCAAACCTTTGAAGCAGAGCGGAAACAGAGATGTTAGGATCTGGGTACCCCCGAAAGAACTCAAGAGCAACAAGACGTTCATCGCGAATCGACTTATGATTTTTGATAACCCGCAGATACTTTTGGATCGTCTTTTCTTTATGCGCTTTTTGACGCTCTTTATACCAACCTAATAGTCCCACAATATTCCCTTTATATTTGCCATATTGTACTCTACGCTCGTGGACGGGGCAGCGTCCATACTTTTATATGACTTGGAGTACCCCAAAAGCTGAAACCCCTTGCCTGTCAATGGTTTTATATTTAGTTGAATTTTATTCCCTAAGCCCCGGACCTTGCTCCCCATAAACCATCCCTATCCTCATCCTGCAGTTAATTAAAAAGGATGGGGATAGGGATGGGGCAAAAAGCGTGGGGTTTGGGAAA